>NZ_JANQDG010000017.1:0-3162 GCF_029891665.1 Anabaenopsis sp. FSS-46
CACATGATACTTACAAGAGTAAGTAATATTTTTGTTTGACTTGTATTCTTGGTTCATACAATTATTATATAGCATTGTTCTATATAATAAAGTAAAGCTTTTATAAAGTTCACATGAAGTAATTTATGTAATATTGAATGTAGCTAAAGCCACTCAATCGCTTTAATGCGACTAAAGTCGCTATTGACTTATCCCCATGTCTGAAGCCAGGGGCTTGCGTCTCGTTTGTGGGTCAATTTTCTTCACCTTTTTCTTGCAGGAGCGATCGCCACTTCGACAGGGCTTCTTTTGACCACAACCAATTCTGACTCAATTCATTACTCTGGAAATTCACTGGTTGATTGGCGATTACCATATCTCTCAACTTCACAGCCTCATTAACATATTGTCTTTGTTTATTAATAGAAGGTTGATTATATGCAGATGTATACATCCCCAGCGCTAATCCAGCATAGGAAGTTAAAGCTTCTTCTGTGAGTTCCGTACTCATAGTTACAGGTCCAGTAGAGGCAATCCTTTGCTGATTAAGAGCTAAATTCAAGGCTTGGAACCAAGAAGAATTAGCTTCATTGAGATTACCCTCTGCATAGTGGGCAAATCCCAAAGCATTATTATATAAAGGTGAATTTGGTTCAGATTCTAACGCACCTTCCCAATAACGGCGGACATCATTAATACTGTATTTCTGGTTTCCACTCTGAACAAACTGCCATGCTAATCGCCCTTTTAAAAACTTCACAGATGAATCATCTAGTTGGTTTTGCGGAACTAAATCCAGTAAGGCTTCAGCAGCAGTCAGTTCACGACGATTGAGTAGTTCTGTGATCCATCGTAGTCCTTCGTCTAAGTCACCCGCGCCTAATTTTTCCTTAGCCTTAGTAGTTATGATTCCAGTGGGGGCATTTTTAATGTTGATTTCAGGTTGAATGTTTATAGGTACAGACTTTGGAACAATTGGCGGTGTAACCGATATAGGTGTTTCTTGTGGTTTTTCTCCTATAACAATTAAGCTAATAATTATACATATAACACTTACACCCACTATACCAATAACAGGCCACGGCCGGGGTGATGATTTTCTTGGGGTGAGAGTCTTCCGGTTTTGTCCCACATATTTAGCCGCTGGGGGTGGGGATTCTAGTGTTTCTTCACTTAATTTCAGTTCCTCATTCTGAGAAGCAGTATCTTGGGGCGGATAATATTCCCGAACTTGGTTATCTGTCATCCCTTGTACAGGTTCCTGATAGGGAATTTCCTGATGTAGCTGACGAAACAAATCTGAAACTAAAGCCGAATCTTCCGCATAGTCCGGCTCATCATCAGACTCAATTTCATCTACTAGGTCGCCCCATGTTTCTTCACCTAGCCAGTCTATATCTGATAGGTTGGGTGGTGTTGGTATAGAATCATCAGCTAAACCATAATAAATCATCTCATCACTGGCTAAAACTATGTCTGTATCATCTTCTGCCATGGCAACATACATAGCAGTAGGATTTTCCCTCAAAGGCGGCTGATGAATATACTCCTTGAGTGAGTCCGCACTTAAATATTCTGCACTTAAAGATATTTCTGGACAGAACGAACCATCAAAATCCTGTTGGAGATATAAAATTGGTAAAGCCCAGTAGTTCTGGTGAGAACCATAGGTAGAAATTAATCCCTGGCGTACTAGATTGACACACAAATCTACAGGGCATCCCTGACTCAGCTTGTGGTAAAACAATTGTGTCAGCGTTAGTGCTACTTCATCGGGAATACGTTCTGACATAGCCAACACGCTGCCAATTCCTCGCCTCACCAGGCTTTGTGTCAGGTTACGTTGAGCCGTCATGTCCCCACCCGATTCGGATGTAGCTGTGTATGCTCCCCAACAGGAATTAAACACAACCATTTTAATATTATTGTTAACTAGCAACCCTGCTAAATCATCACCACTCAGAGTTTCCGTTAACCCAGTTCTTCTACTGACAAGGTAAATTTGTCCACCTTGGGGACTTCGGCTACTATGACCAGAGTAGTGTAGAATTTGGTATCCCCCTTGTTCTAAGGCTTGGGTTAATTCTTCGCGCCCTGGTTGATCTAGTATGGTCAGCGAAATCTCTGGTAAATGATGGCCACTTCTGTCATTTCGTCTTTTCTGACGCTGAAGTTCCTCCTGGAGGTTGATAGCTTCTTGTTTGAGTAAATCAAGACGGACTTGATCCGGAGGAGAAGCTAGTACCATTAAGACTTTGACTTTTCCAATTTCTGGGAGTTTTGATTTGCTTCTCAATGGCAAACCAGATCCAGCCATTATTCCGGTTTGGTAGCGAGAAAAAGCAATATAGGGGCCAGTAGCCAGAGGGCGATCGCCTGCGTGCATCACTTCCCAGGGTAGACGTGCTAACCTGACATCTTTTAGCCCCAATCGTAAGTGCAGCAATTTTTGGTGGTTTTGGGCAATCCCTTGGGCGGTAATCCAACTGTCTCTGATAGTGCCTTGAAATAGTGCATTGTACAATTGCTGTCCCAATGTCACCAGATTAAAAGAGTTCTGAGCGATCGCGTTTCCCTGGAACACCGATTTGAGCGGGTCATTCATCAGATGTCCAGCAGATACTAACCACTCAGTTACAGGCCAGGTTACCAGTTCTTCTGCTAATGGCACCCCAGTCGCGACTTGTTCGGTCCGCACCAAGTAGTCATTTTGCCCTACTGGGGTTACGGAAATATGAAATTCCTGGGTCACAACTTTTCCTGTTCGCCTCCTTAATCGAATTGAAACTTTGAGTTTCAGCTCTATACTTTCGCTCCTTCTCACACTTTAGATGCTTTCTGCGACTGAATGTTTCTCAGCCGGGTTATTTTTGCGGTTCTTTGGTTATAAGTTTATCCGCATTAGTTACCCAGTGGCTAGCTAAATTTAATTCATTAAACTGCGATTAGCTCTATTTTGTGCTTTTCTCCGGAAACAGGTAGATGTGTCCCGCAGATTAAATTGGTAGATGCACCCTGATAACTAACTCCCCTGATTGGCTAACACCGGTTAGGGGATTTTTTTTTGTGCTTTTCTCCGGAAACAGGTAGATGTGTCCCGCAGATTAAATTGGTAGATGCACCCTGATAACTAACTCCCCTGATTGGCTAACACCGGTTAGGGGATTTTTTTTTGTGCTTTTC
>NZ_JANQDG010000018.1:0-34492 GCF_029891665.1 Anabaenopsis sp. FSS-46
AAATATAATTAGCAATTGGTATGAAGTACAGAGGAATCTATTTACTTCTGTTGTCCGTGAGCATATTTTTGCTAATCTTAATAGCGATCGCATGATCTAGCCATCATAGATCATGTTTTTTGTCAATGCGTAAGTCCTAGAGTTTTACAAGGATTTGAAGTAATTTAATTTTTTGTGTGTACACCCCAGAGCTTTCAAGGAGGGGAGATGTTAATGCGGAATATTTAAACAGTATGAACAGTTTATGAAATTTCAGGTAAGATGACATCCTGAGCCAGTAGCTCAAACCAAGTATAAACATTAGTCTATCAAATCTCACTCGCCTAGATGTTTATTCCCCCAAACTCGGAACAATTTAAGCAAGGGGACAATCTGACTATCAGTCAGCATTCAGTAAATGCACAGATTTGAGCAAAACTATCCACAACTCCCTAGCCTTCATCATCCCTTAAGGGTAACTAGAAACAAAACACTACTTTCCTGTTCCCATAAGCTTAACTTACCCATAGATGCTTTTGATCCCCATTCCGATACAATGTTTAAACATAACGTAAAAACTTTCAAACGCTTTTGACTGCGACACCCATGAATCAACTGAACAATGGTTTCACTATATTTCTGAGTTTGCTAGTCGAGGCGATGCCATTTTTGCTGTTGGGAGTTTTATTCTCCAGTGTGCTGCTAATTTTTATCGACGAGCGGCAATTAGTAGCCAGAATGCCTAAAAACCCCTTTCTAGGCGCTTTAGCAGGTAGTCTCATCGGTTTTATGTTTCCGGTGTGTGAGTGCGGTAATGTCCCCGTAGCACGGCGGTTGCTGATGCAGGGAGTCCCCACACCCGTGGCTATTGGTTTTTTACTAGCAGCACCGACGATTAACCCAATTGTGATTTGGGCAACTTGGTTAGCCTTTCGAGACCAGCCAGAAATAGTAGTTTTACGAGTGGTATTTTCTCTATTAATCGCCGTAATTATTGGCATGGTTTTCAGTTTTCAAAAAGATATAAGTCCCCTTGTTCAGCCAGCGATCGCTCGTTATCTCAAATTTAACCCACCAGGGAAATCAGACACTGAAGTCCCTGGTAGAGGTTACGTAAAACCAAGCAGATTCACCAGTGCGTTGAAATCCGGAACTTATATTTTAGGAGGAAAAGCAGGACTTACCACACGGTTAGATTCTAACTTATTACCAGCCACGAACCCACCTGTCAGTTCCGGTAAATCTGTGATGGATAAACTACAACTAGTTTTGGATAATCTCATCCAAGAATTGCGAGAACTAGGCGGCGTCATGATTTTAGGCAGCGCGATCGCCGCTTCTGTGCAAGTATTTGCTCCTCGTGAATTAATCCTCAGCCTGGGTGCGGGACAGGTTAGCTCAATTGTAGTCATGCTGATATTAGCTGCAGTTGTATCCATCTGTTCCACCGTCGATTCATTTTTCGCCCTGTCATTCGCCTCGGCTTTTAGTAGTGGTTCCCTGTTGGCATTTTTAGTATTTGGCCCTATGGTTGACATTAAAAGTGTGGGATTAATGTTAACTGTTTTTCATCCCAAAACTATATTCTACTTATTTGCTTTAGCCGCACAATTAACATTTTTATTCACCCTGTTCATGAACTTATATGTGCTTTGAACCTTGTACTTTATTAAGTTGTCAGTAGGTTTTTTCTTCTCCACTGACTACTGAATTATCACTGTTGAAAAATGGCTAAAAAAACCAAAATTCCTCTGCAAAATATCTTATTCCCCTCGCTAGATGCTTTAGCGATCACCAGTTGGGGGATTTTGATGCTGCAATACTGGCTATCAGGTAAATTGTACTTGTTGATTCACCCCAATTTCTTTGGTTTAGTCATTGGTTGTGGTATAGCTTTCCTGATTATTGGGTTGTTGAAGATGCGGGAGATTTGGCGAAAACGCCGCCTGGCTAATACATCGAATATTCAGCACATGAACTTATTTCCCCCTGGATGGGGTAGTGCTTTATTATTAACAGTTGCGATTTTGGGTTTAATGATTACACCCCGGGTTTTTGCTAGCGACACCGCCATACAGCTGGGTGTGACTGATTTATTATCCACCGGACGCGTTCAACCCCAGTCCTTTCGCCCTTCTATTCGCCCAGAAGATCGCTCACTTGTGGATTGGGCGCGGACACTTAACGTTTACCCAGAACCAGATTCATATACAGGTCAAAATGCCAAAGTTCAGGGATTTGTGGTTCATCCACCCAACATAGGAGAAAACTATATTTTTCTGGCGCGATTTGTGCTTACTTGTTGTGCCGCAGATGCCTATCCTGTAGGATTGCCAGTCAAACTACCAGAAAATCAAGAGCGCTATCCCCCTGACACTTGGCTGGAAGTAGAAGGAAAAATGATCACAGAAACTCTCGCTGGTAAACGTAACCTGACTATTGCTGCTACTTCCATTAAAGAAATTCCCCAACCTCGGAATCCTTATAGTTATTAATACTTAATCACTGAAAAATGGCTACATCCAAGACATTGATCCAACCACTAGATCGCGTGGCGATTTCACTGATGCTGCTAGTGAGTCTCCTGATTGGATTCATGATACTTAAAGGTGATCTGGTTGCAGCTAGTGTCCGGGAATTTACCTGGGAAAATCAACAAATCGGAGCAGATGATATTGCCTTCACTCTCAACTTTAGCCGCCCTATGGACGTTCAAAGCGTCGAGGAAAACTTGAGAATTGAACCGCCCCTAGCAGGTAAAATTAGTTGGGCAGGCCGGCGCATGGTTTATACACTACTCACACCAGCACCCTATGGTACAAATTATCAAGTGCTGTTGCAAGATGCCAGAGATAGGTTTGCTATACAAGAAGGGAAAAATCGCGTTATCCACCCCTTTGTTGGTAACTTTAGATCCCGCGATCGCGTGATTATTTACATAGGGTCCGATGCAGAACATCAAGGTCAGTTAGTTCTTTACAACTTAACTCAAGAGAAAAAAAACATACTTACCCCCAAAGACCTGATTGTCATGGACTTTAAGCCATTTCCAGATGGGGAAAAAATCTTATTTTTGGCTCGCACCAAAAATAACCCAGACTTACTCTCGGCTCAATTATATACTGTAACCACAGGTATTTCTGCACAACCTGAAACACCAGCAGAACCACCAGGTAGAATGGACCTGCTGTTAGACAACAAGCAATATCAAAACCTCAAATTTGACTTATCCCCAGATGGTAAAACAGTTGTGGTTCAACGCGGCAACAAAAATAATCCCAGCGATTTTGGGTTATGGTTTATGCCCAGCACTAGCAATACCAGAGAAAGACCCACCCCCCAACGCCTCAAAAGTGAACCAGGGGGAGACTTTATGATCACTCCTGATAGTCAAGCCGTCGCAGTTGCTCAAGGTCAAGGGGCGGCGATTTTACCAATACAAAATGATGCCAGCAAACCTTTGGACTACCTCCCACAGTTCGGGTTAGTACAGTCTTTTTCCAAAGATGGCTCTCAAGCAGCAATGGTCAAATTCAATACAGATTATACAAGGGACTTATTTTTGGTAACCAATCAAGGCATCCAGAAACCCTTGTTAAAAACCACGGGTTCTATTCACAACTGCCAATTTGACCCAGCTTCACCAACTCTCTATTGCTTGCTGACACAGCTCATATCTGATGAAGAATATATAGAACAGCCTTATGTAGTCGCAATTGACCTGAAAACTGGAGAACAAAAACCACTATTATTACTACCCACTGAACAGCGGAACGTGCAAATGAGTTTAGCACCAGATGGTTTAGGCTTGCTCTTTGATCAAGTAACAGCACAAGTAGATCAGCAGCCCTTATCTGCAAGTGTACTCAAAACACAAGATGGAGAAGCGATCGCTACTAGTAGCCTGTGGTTAATGCCTTTATTGCCTATGGATGATACGTCACAGACCACAATCAAACCAGAGAAACTACCTTTCGTAGGATTTCATCCCCGTTGGTTGCCTTGAAGGATAAAATAAATAACATTCATAAATGTGAATAAAAGTCAAGTAACTGAAAATCATTTCTCACAATCCGTCATCAACCCTGTATATTGGTAGTGTTTACACTAAAATCTGCCGTGATTCTGATAGCTTTTGTGGCCTAGCCAGAGGGTTAGTAGCTAGTTACTGTTTTCTTAACTAATACTCACAAACACACACATTTGCTCAAAATTTCCTGTCATCTTTTCGCTTGGTGACAGAATTATAGTAAAATCACTGTATGCTACTAGGATTCAAAACCCAACTCAAAGTCAACAAGCAACAACGACTACTACTGGGACAACACGCAGGAGTAGCCAGACACGCTTGGAATCAAGGGTTAGCACTTTGTCAACAGGTATTATTACATAACAAACTTAATCCTCAAGACAAAATCAAATTTCCCACAGCTATAGATTTACATAAATGGTTAGTAGCAGCCATTAAATCTACCCTTCCTTGGTATTATCAAGTTTCTAAATGCGCCCCTCAATACGCATTAAGATATCTGTCAGATGCCTTTAAATCCTTCTTCAAAAAAAGTAAAGGCTTTCCTAAATTTAAGAAAAAAGGGAGACATGATTCTTTTACCATAGATGGTGCAATAAAAATTGATTATAGAAAAATCAAAGTACCCGTAATTGGTTGGATAAAAACTTATGAAATTCTCCCGACTGGATATAAACCGAAATCTGTCACCATCAGTAAACAAGCTGATAAGTGGTTTATCTCGTGGAAACTGGAGGTAAACCCAAATTCAACACCCAAAAATCAAGACTTTGTAGGAGTTGATTTAGGAATAAATCATCTAGCAACGTTATCAACAGGAGAAATATTCAATGGGGTAAAAAGTTATAATAAGTCTGAAGCTAAATTAGCAAGAATGCAATACTTGAACCGTCATCAACTCAGACGTTCAAATAATTATAGAAAAGCCCAAATCAAAATAGCAAGACTACACCAAAAAATAGCTAATACCAGAAAAGATACATTACACAAAATCACCACCTATATTAGCAAAAACCACGCGGTTATAGGGATAGAAGATTTGAATGTGTCGGGGATGTTAGCTGGTAAATTAGCAAAAGCTATTGCCGATATGGGCTTTTATGAATTTAGAAGACAGCTAGAATACAAAACACAACTGTATGGCAGTAAGTTAGTAATTGTGGATAGATTTTATCCCAGTAGTAAGACCTGCTCAAGTTGTGGAGAGAAAAAATCATCACTGCCATTATCTCAAAGAGTGTTTAAATGTGATAGTTGTGGCTTTGAGATTGACAGAGATTTCAACGCGGCGATGAATTTAAAACAAGAAGCGGCCAAATTGACCGTGTTAGCCTGTGGACTAGATAGTGCCGACACTTCTAGGGTGAAACAGGAAAAAAAAGCAGACTTTTGTTAGCATTAGTTAGCTTTTTTGGATCGGTAATGTTGTCACTCACCCCTGGCTGATAGCTGGCGTGGACTAGACCATAGGAACCCTAACCCTGAAGGAATTGGTCATAGCTGAAATGGAATCCCTAAACTTTGATAATTCACGACAACCGATAGCTGGCATGGCGTAGCCATAACGGCTAATCTGCCCATTTTACTCCATTGTACCTCCTGACAATATGGCAAATACACAATTGCAGATCCTCACACCTGCGGTAGAAGCAGAGCCAGAAGTACACACTCCTGACTCCCAGACAAATAAAAACCCCTCAAACTGGGTGGAGACGCCTAACAGTCAACAAGAAATACTTGTGGATAGTGAAAATGTAGAGCAGTTGCATACAATTTCTCTACAGGCATTGAATGAAGAATTGCGAGGGGCAAATAATGACTTGTATCAGCAGCTGGAGCATCTCAAAGATCAGCTGGCTGAATCAGAAAAGGCTTTGCAGTGGCAGAAAAGGCGTTCTAGTGTCGCCGAGTCAATGTTGAACCAACACACGCAAGAACTGGCCGCGGCTCAACAACAAATTAAATCTCTATTCCAAGAGTTAGAAACGGCTGTACAAACCATTCAACGCCAAGGAAACTATATTGAAACTTATAAGGCAGAATTACACATTAGCCAACAACGCCTGGCTAAATTAGAGCGAGAATGTGCGCTGCTGCAAACTAACTATAACGAACAGTCTCAACAGGTATTGCAATCGGAAAATGCTTGTCGAGAGCTACATAGTAGGCTCATGCGACAACAACGCCAGACCCTGCAATTCAAAGCCGCTCTCGAAAAATGCCTAGAGACACCGGTGGTTAATGATTCCTCAGACTATACAGCCAACCACCAAACGAGATTTTCCCGAAAGGCTCGGTCTTTGTTGCCTAATGTCCAACCTATTCGACCCTGGTCAGCAGAATCAGAATCTTTCACAGACCAATTTGATTCTTCTGGGAATCAATCTATAGACCCCTGCAGCAATCTATCTGCCTCACCTCCATCTAGGAGTGATAATTCTCCATCAATTCAGCAAGACAGGCTGGCTCCCTCTCTGGAAGAACCAGCGCCCACACAACCATCTGCTCCACTGGAAGACTCTGCGAGTACATCAGAAAGTATTTCATCTGTAGATTCATCAAAGCTAGATACTCAATTGGATACTCTAATCCAATTGTTTTTTACTAGTGAGCCAGAATCTGCCTCACTGGCCCCTGCTGAGATGAATGTAGACAGCAATGAAACGGTGGCACCTATCTGGGAGAGTATGGACACAACTAGGGAAAGTGATAGCCCCCAGTATCCCACAAAGGACAATCAGCAATTGGAAATACTTCCAACAGAAGAACATTCCCCAGAGTCCTACACTTTGCCTGATAGCTCCCCTAGGCAACCCATAGAATGGGAAAAATATTTGTTAGAAAACTCACGATTGTATAAACCCGATTCCACCTCAAATGATTTTGGAGATTACGCCAACGATGCGAAATCACCATCACCCCTAGTTAATCGCCAGCGCGATCCAAAAGTGCGCAGGTCTTTATTATCAGTAGAACTACCGATTTTATCGAGGAATACTCAAGATAATAACTATCAGTAATAGTGAGTTAAGAGAACAGTAAGCCGGGGGTAATACAGCAAAATCAGATTTGTGAATTGGCTTTACCCAGGGTTACATCGCTTTGCCACCCAAGCTACAGAATTTTTGCTTCTGATTTTGGAATAATGGCATCTGAATTATTCATTGCTAACTGATTTTTTGTTCCTTTTTTACCAGCAGCGATCGCGTAGTTAATCGCCAAGAGCCGGAACCATAGTGCAGGATGGCGTGATTCCAGCCAGGGTTGGGTTTGCAGCAAGAAATGCGGGAACCATCCACTCAGTAAAGCACTGACTAAGGAATGAAGACCAAAATTAAAATAATTACCCATCCAGCGGACTAAATCTTTGAATCCAGCTAGTTGCCAAATCCATAACAGCAGGGCTGGATTTTTGCGAGCTGCTTTGAGTGCTAGTCGGTTGAAAGTCCACCAATCACATTTATCTTTAATGAAATTATCTGCTATTTCTGGTGGTTCATGTGCTAACAGCCCGAAGAAGGTATTCAGCATGGAGTTAATCCGTTGGGGGGGCAAAAATTTCCCCGTGGGAACCATCATTCCTTTAGAAAATAGCCAAGTTACGGCAACATTACTTTGGTAGGCGCGAATTCTGTTTAAATGGCGCAAACTGAGCAGGTCATGCTTGAGGGCTGTATCTAAAAGTGTTGTTAAACGGTTTAAGTTGCGAATTAAGGAACCAAAACCGGTGAACACCAGAGGAGACTGGAGGGATGCGGCATCACCAATGGCAATTAATCGATCAAAGGCGATGGTGCGATCGCTACTTCCTATACTAAAATGTCCAGGTATATATCCAAATGTCGGCTTTTTCCACTCTAGTTTATCTAGGTCACAGCGCCGATACTCTGGCAAGATGGTGAAAAAGTCTTCATACATTTCCAGCAAGGAACCAGGGTTAGATTCATTGACTTCATGGTAATGAAATAAATAAATTGTCAATTCGTCGCCAGATCCCGGAAATAATTCCCAGATTAACTGTCTTCCTCTAGAAATATCTCCATGGCTGTAAAGTACATCACCATATTGGGAATCCCAAACCCCTGGGTCAAATCCCCCCGATATGACTGCTCCCACTGTCGGACATACACTGTCAAAAGCACGACCGCCATTTAATTGCCAAGCGATGGGCGAGGCCGTTCCCATGGCATCAATTAATAATCGCCCGCTGACTTGCTGCTGATTTTGACTCGGTAAATCCTTGACTGTAATCACAACTTGGGTTGAGTTGATATCGGCACGTATGAACTCTGTTTCATCCCAGATTTCACCGCCAGCGTCTCGTAGTTTTTGCCCACACATTTGCAGTAATCTATCGGAGTCTAGGGCTATATTTAATACTGTGGGTGTATGCAAGATGGGCGATCGCAATTTTGGGGGATTATTGCCATCAAAAAATTTATTGAATCCGTCTTTGTATTCCCGGACAATTAAAGTTTCTAACTCGCTAGGTGTTAGTAAACCCAAATGAATTAAGCTTTCAAGTTCATCACGAGAAATATTCCATTCTCGATTCATCCGCCCAAAAGGCAAACGTTCCACCAGCAAGACTTTATATCCCAATTTGGCCATGACAGCGGCATGAATTACGCCTAATGCGCCGCCGATGTAGATTAAGTCATACATAGGGGAGGAGGAAGATGTCACGCCCTGCGACTCTGGCGAGCCGCTAAAAACTACCTGTCGGGGTTTTTGAGGATTACGTACTCCTTCCCGCCATTTTTGCTCCCACCAATAGGCACGATTGAGATCATATTCGCCATTGGGCATGCGCTGAAAATATTTAACTGTGAGGGGGTAAGAGGTTGCTAGTGCATCAAAAATCGATGTTTGGGCATCAATACCCGGAGGCTCGGGATATTTATGCGGAAATTTTTCCCGCATTTGATTAGTCAGACGTTGCACAATTTCTTTTTCTCTGATTGAAAGTCCATAGGGCGGCTGATTTGCCCAACGAAACACTTTGAGATAAGTGGTTCGCTGTACTGACCAGAGGAATACAGAAAGTTCGGGCGGTATTTTTTTTGTATCTTCCCCTGGTGGATTTTTGTTGATTGTGAGTATTTTCAAGCGAAAACCATCGGGGGTGAGCAATTTTTCCCCAAAACCCGGTTCAAAGTCAGTTTGCAGCCAAGTTAGTACAGGGGTGCTTTCGGGTGTGGGAATTTCTAAATAAAGTATTTCTGTGATCATTGTTTGCTGACATCTGGTGTTGACATCTCCCCCTGGTTGAAACACAGGGGATTCTAAACCGATGTTGCTACGCAGGACCAAGCCGTGCTACGCAACGTTTACGATATGATTTACTTAATCCCTTAAATAAATCAACTCGTCTTGGGAGTGTCAAGGCTCCCCTACCCACCTTGGCTAGGCTAACACTTAGCTGTGTGGCTACTTTTGTTAAGATATTCGCGGCACCGTTACAGTCAGCGTTTACCAGTATCCCCGTAGAAGTTTTGTACAATCCCTGTTTTACCCTTTGACCTGACGGTTTCCATCCGTTGGGTTTTTCACCATGTTTGTAGAGGCGATCGCCATCCAGGTAAGACGCTTTTGATGTATACGCTGCCTCAGTAACTGTTAATTTTATCCCATATTCTAGACAAAGTTGTTTAAGGCGTTCAATTAGTCGCCCTGTGGGAATGGGGATAAAGTTTTGATTCCCCCGCTTACTCATCTTAGAGGATGTTTGATAAGTTTTGAGCTAGTCCTAATCTGACTATTTTATAGACAAAACTATACTTATATTGACATAAGTGAGTTAAGAAAATCGCCCACTTGATATATAGTCCTACGATATCAAGTTACGAAAACCTCTCAAATGTATCTGAACGTAGTTCAGAGAGTGCAGAGGGGATTTGAGTAAGTTCCAATTACTTTTTAGGCGCATGAGGGTGCATAATTGTGCTATTTGTGGTTATATACAAGACCGCGACATTGCCGCTGCACAAGTAATGCTTTACTGGGCAAAAGGAATTCTACCGGAGTCAGGAACTGGCTTCGTAGTCGCACATTCGTCTAGCTCTACCGCATCGCGGCAAGTAGGGGCAAAGAAGCGACAAAAATCTACAGAAAGTTTTGCTAAAAACGAACTGTGGGTAGTTCATTCTTGTTTTCTGTGCTGACTACGCGATGAATTATCCCATTCTAAATAACGAAGTTATCTAGAAAATGGGATGGAATGGGTAATAATGATTATTTCCGTTCATTTACAAGTTTTCAAGGTTAAGTGGGACGTGATGTAACAACAAACCATATTCCAATCCCTCTACCACTGCTTGATAGGATGCTGCCAAAATGTTGGGTGAAACTCCTATAGTAGTCCAGCGTTCATAACCAGTGCCTGATTCTACTAATACACGTGTTTTAGCTGTAGTACCTGTATGTCCGTTGAGAATCCTGACTTTATAATCGGTTAGTTCAAAGGTGGCAACTTGGGGATAAAAGTTGACCAAGGCTTTGCGTAAAGCCGTATCCAACGCGGCTACTGGTCCGTTTCCTTCTGCTGCTTCCAAAATGTTTTCCCCGTTCACAGCTATTTTAACGGTCGCTAGGGCATTGTTAGTTTCTTTACCTTCAACTAAATCACAATGTACTTGAAAGCCTTTGACCTCAAAGAACTGCTGACGATTACCCAAGGCCTCGTACATCAACAGTGCAAAACTCGCCTCTGCTGCTTCAAATTGGTATCCTTGACTTTCTAATTCCTTGAGGCGTTGCAGAATTTGTCGAGCGGCTGGTTGGTCTTTATCTAGTTCAATGCCAAAAGTACGAGCTTTGGCTAACACATTACTCAACCCAGATTGTTCGGAAATTACTATGCGGCGACGGTTACCAACTTGTTCTGGTTGAATGTGTTCGTAAGTCAGGGGATTACGTTCTACGGCTGACACGTGGATGCCACCTTTGTGTGCAAAGGCCGAACTTCCTACAAAGGGCGCGTGTTCATCGGGGGCAAGGTTGACCACCTCACTCACAAAACGACTTGTTTCTGTAAGTTGATTTAGCTGGTGTTCTGAGATACAGCTATAACCAAGCTTGAGTTGTAGATTGGGAATTAATTCGCACAGGTTAGCATTACCACAGCGTTCGCCGTAGCCGTTAATTGTTCCTTGTACCATTTTTGCACCTGCCATGACGGCGGCTAGGGCGTTAGCTACTGCTGTACCGGAATCATTATGAGTGTGGATGCCAAGGGGGATTGGTTGTTGATTAGCGGCTAACGAAAGATGACTAATAACTGATGTGACAATTTGACTAATTTCGTGGGGTAAAGTACCGCCATTGGTATCACACAGAACTAGCCATTGGGCGCCCGATGCGATCGCGGTTTCTAATGTCTGTAAGGCATAATCTTGATTGTGCTTGTAGCCATCAAACCAGTGTTCTGCATCATAAATGACGCGTCGCCCTTGAGAACAAAGATACTCGATAGTATCACGAATCATGGCTAGGTTTTCTGCTAAAGTCGTGTTGAGACCGGCTGTAACGTGTAAATCCCAAGATTTACCAAAAACTGTCACCCAACGAGTCCCAGCATTCAGAATTGGTTGCAGCAGGCTTTCAGTTTTAGCGGTACTATGAGGGCGGCGTGTGGAACAAAAAGCCACAATTTCTGCTTTTTTAAGCGGGTATTCGCGCAGTTGCCAGAAGAATTCAACATCTTTGGGATTGGCGCCAGGCCAACCACCTTCGATGAAGGGAACTCCCATCTGGTCTAATCTACGGGCAATGCGTATTTTATCTTCTATAGAAAGTGATAGACCTTCGCGCTGAGTGCCATCTCTTAGCGTGGTGTCATATAGCCAAAGTTGAGGTGATGGGTCTGTGGTCATAAAACTGCGAGTTGCGGGACAATGAGTAGCAATGTGTCAATATATAACAAAAGGCAAATTTGGGAATTCAGGTATGCCCAAGGTTGAAACTATCAAGCTAAGACAATTGATTTCTACTGGGGTAGATCAATTAGGTCGAATTTTGCTCCTCAAGAGTATTCACCTCTACAATGCTGGTACTAAGGTAATCACTGGGGGAGGAATTCCCATTTGTGGTAACTGTGCGGTCAAGGTAGAAGGTAAGGTGTCCGACCTCGAAGACTGGCAGTGTGATCTTTTTGGTTTCCATTTAGGAGCGACTGCTAGTGGTTTCAGACAAAGCCAGCAGCCCACCTCTCCATTCTCCTACAACGGCACTGCCTAAGAAAAGTCAATATAAGCTAATGGGGGATGTGAAATTCGCAAAATTCGAGCTTATTCTATTTAGTCCTCAAATGCTATGGACACCATAAGGTTAGGTTAAAAAAGGAGATAAAGATTAAGATGGGTAGATGGACTCCAATAATTCTCATGGGCGGAGGCTTGGCAATTTTGGTTGGTACATTGTTGGGTATCAACTTTCCCATAGGTGGACAAGAAACCGCCGGTAATGATGTTACGGATGGCAAAACATCCAGGGTACTCCCTGCTAATATTAATGTTAATAGCTCTTCTCCTAGCAGGAGCACAAGCAACGATAGACCCACTCCCAGCAGGGGTGACGTTGCTCAGGATAGTTTTTCTCCCCCTCCCAGGACTAGCGTTTCCAGAAGTAATGATTCATCTTCAACTTCTGAGACTTTATCAAGTAGCAGAAGTACCGGTGTCCAGTCAGCTACCTCTTCTTCCCCTACCACAACAAGTCAGCGACCAATTCGAGCTTTGTGGTAAGGCTGGATAGTCTTTCAGGGTGATGAGGGTATGATGGTTTAGTTATGAGTTATTAGTTATGTACTAATTGTAAATAGCTAATGATAAATGACTAATGACTAGTGACGTTTTAATTATTGGTGGCGGTGCCATTGGCTTAAGCCTGTCCGTGGAATTGAAGTTGCGCGGAGCCTCAGTTACCGTGCTTTGCCGTGATTTTCAGGCTGCATCTACCCAGGCTGCAGCCGGGATGTTAGCACCAGATGCGGAAAAGATCGACAATCAAGCAATGGGCTTTTTGTGTCGGCGATCGTGTGCCTTATATTCAGACTGGACTGATAAACTCGAACAATTAACCGGTTTAAATACTGGTTACTGGCCTTGCGGGATATTAGCACCAGTTTATCAAGGACAAGTGGAGAAAGTAGATGCTTTGGGAATACCCACCCATCAGTCCCCATACTGGCGAGATCAAGCAGCAATTCACCAATATCAGTCAGGATTAACAGCAGAAGTAGTTGGTGGTTGGTGGTATCCTGAGGACGGACAAGTTGATAATCGTGCTTTGGCAAATGTACTCTGGACAGCTGCCCAATCCCTTGGTGTTCAACTCAAAGACCAGGTGAAAGTCGAAGCATTTTTACAACGGCAGGGTGAAGTTATTGGCGTAAGAACAAATACAGGGATAATTCGTGCTGCCCATTATGTTTTAGCTACAGGTGCATGGTCGTCTGAATTATTACCATTACCTGTGCGTCCTCGCAAAGGGCAAATGCTGAGGGTGGGAGTACCAGAATTTATCCCAGAATTGCCCCTAACACGGGTTTTATTCGGAGAGAATATTTATATTGTACCGAGGCGAAACCGTTCTATAATCATTGGGGCAACCAATGAAGATGTGGGCTTTACGCCCCACAACACCCCCGCAGCTATTCAAACCTTACTTCAACAAGCCATTAGACTGTATCCCCAATTACAAGATTATCCCATCCAGGAATTCTGGTGGGGATTTCGTCCCGCTACACCCGATGAGTTACCTATTTTAGGGGGTAGCCACTGTCAAAATTTAACTTTGGCTACAGGTCATTATCGTAATGGCATACTGCTTGCACCCATCACCGCGGCATTAATTGCTGATTTGATATGTCAGCAAAAATATGATCCGATCTTGTCTAATTTCCACTATTCGCGCTTTCATGGCCAGTCATCTACCTTTACCCCCATGTTTACCCACTCAGCTAACTTCTCTCAGGTCAGTCATTCTCCCAATTCACTGCTCCCTATTGAAGAGCAGACCAATTACCGCTCTACAGATTCACCACTGGTCATCGCCGGTAAAACTTTTCAATCCCGCTTGATGACAGGAACGGGTAAGTATCGCAGCATTCAAGAAATGCAGCAAAGTATTCTTGCTAGTGGTTGTCAAATTGTCACTGTGGCAGTTAGACGGGTGCAAACTCAAGCCCCAGGACATGAGGGTTTAGCCCAAGCCCTGGATTGGACAAAAATTTGGATGTTACCTAATACTGCTGGTTGTGAAACTGCCGAGGAAGCCATTCGCGTGGCTCGTTTGGGGCGGGAAATGGCGAAACTGTTGGGACAGGAAGATAACAATTTTGTGAAATTAGAAGTCATTCCTGATCCTAAATATTTACTTCCTGACCCGATTGGCACGCTACAAGCGGCCGAACAGCTAGTAAAAGAAGGTTTTGCTGTACTACCCTACATCAATGCTGATCCCATGTTAGCCAAGCGCCTCGAAGATGTTGGCTGTGCTACAGTTATGCCTTTAGCGTCTCCCATTGGTTCGGGACAAGGGTTGAAAACAACTGCTAATATTCAAATTATCATTGAAAATGCCCGGATACCAGTAGTGGTAGATGCGGGCATTGGCTCACCATCCGAAGCAGCCCAGGCTATGGAATTAGGTGCAGATGCCTTATTAATTAATAGTGCCATCGCTCTTTCCCAAACCCCTCCAGCCATGGCCCAAGCCATGAATTTAGCAGCAGTAGCCGGGCGTTTAGCATATCTGGCTGGCAGAATGCCCCTGAAAACCTACGCTAGTGCTAGCTCACCTCTGACTGGAACAATTACTAATTAGAGAATAGAGAATAGGCAATGCAGAATTGGGGGTTCTGGATGATATTGAACCCCTAATGTAACGATTTGTATATTAATAGGAAAGCCGAATATAGCGTTTATGTAACATAAAACGAATAAAAGATCATCATTAGGAATTAATTTATGCCCTATACCAACGAAGAAGGCGGCCGTTTGAATAATTTTGCCAATGAACCAAAAGTTTACCAAGCAGAACCTCCCACAAACGAGCAAAAGCGTACCTATATCATTTTAGGAATTGCCGCCGGCATTTTGGTTGCTGGTTTAATTTTTGTTTCCTTCTCTGTTTCTCATGTCAGTTAACTAAAATATTTTTTTGAATTTTATAATTCTTGGCTAGCTCAGTCCATTAGTGGTGTGAGTTGGTCAGTTTTAATTCCATACTTATATACTTAGAGGTTGTTTGATAAGTTTTCAACAGGTAATTTTTATCTTAGGGAACAGGGAATGGGAAGGATTGGGGAACACACAAAAAAACAATAAAATCCAGTCCCCTCCCCTTACAAGGAAAAGACTTGGTGGACAAGGTGGACAAGGTGACAAGGGAGAAAAACAGTACAAAGTCTGTATTTTTAGTAAGAAAAATAGCCCATTAAAAGACCATTGTCCGTATAAAATCTTCCTTGTCCACTTTCCTTCCTTGTCTTCGGTAGTCTTGCCTTCACAGATCATATTAAAAACCTACCCTTGCAAGGAGAGGTTGGGGTCAAGTAATAGTTGATACACTCATCATGAATTGACAAACATCTTCTTAGAACATTAAGGAAAAATCCCCCTATGTAGGTAACACTAAATCCTGGTAGAGTCAATTTTTGTGATAATTTGTTATAATCATATATATTATGTGGAATTAATATAAATACATACTAAACATTTGACAAAAAGTCAAATCCTTGATAAATCCTGAGCAGATTAAAGGCCATAATTTGTTTTTGTCTATCTGCTGCTATACATCCTGTCAAATCTATGTTTACGATATTCTGGCTCTTTAGCCGCCATGAGCGTGAATGACATTACACACTCCGATCATTTTACTTGGAATCGAAAAGTCTATAATCGTCTAAAAATTGCCCTGAGTCTTGGTTTAAGACGACAAGTTTTTTTAGCAGTTAGTGATAATCTTAACCTACGAAATCAAGTAGCAGCACGGTTGCATTCTACTTTAGCTTATCCAGTTGGGCAGGTCCTATATAAGCCTGTAGATGGTTATGAAAGTAGTACTTCAGCTTATCCGCGATTAGTCACCTTAAGATTGAATCTCAATGATCCTAATCCTATAGATCATGTTAATCAATGGTTATCTAATTACCCACCACCGATTGTAAGTACATCAAAAGATACACCAGGTAAACCCCTACCAATACCTATGTTTCAGATTGTAGGTGTGGAACAATTAACCAAGCAACCAGTGGCGATACAGCGCTTATTTTTACACTATCTGCGCTTAACTGATGAGAATTATTCTAGTCCACAGCCTGGTCTATTTTTAGAAACGAGTCTGTTGCTGTGGGTAACGCGTCCTTGGTTATCTGCTATTCAGGAATCAGCACCACAGTTTTGGCGTTGGCGTACTGGTGTGTTTGTGTTTGCAGGAGAGCCAACACCAAGTACACAAAGTCAAGCTGTTCCGGAAAGTTCCTCCAGTGCTAGAAATTGGGATTTAGAAGATATTAACCAATCTGTTCTGGATGAATCAGTAATGGAAGCCGAAACCTACGGTACATCCGCCCAGGAATTAAATTTTGAGGATGATTTAGATTTACCTGTGGAATCACCAACGAATCACCCAGGTAAAAAGGAAAAACCGAAATCATTCAAGGCTGGAAAGCAACAACAAAAATCTGGTGATCAATCCAGTCAAGGCAACCAGCTGATGGAATTTTCATTCTCCCATATTAATAAGCAGTTAATTCAACTGATTATAACAACAATCAACACCAGTCCTGGTGAAAATGGAGAGGATCACCAACAACTGCAAGAAATCCTTTTAGAAATTGAAGAACTACACTCACAACAATCCTCTGTTGAGGTATTGGCACGACTGTATCATCATTTAGGAAACTTATATCGCTTACGCATTGAACAGGGAAAATCAAGTTCAGAAAATTTGATGGTGGCAATTCTTGCCTATCAGGAGGCGATCGCCCATGATGAAACATCACCTCAAACACCAGAGATTTTAAATGACCTGGGTACACTCTATTGGATGCTATACCGAACCCCCCATCCATCAGGTGATAACAAAGCGTATATAGAGCAGGCAATTGAATTTTATCATTTGGCTTTAAAGCTGACATCCCCCCAAGAAAAACCAGAAACCCATACACGCCTACAAAATAATCTCGGTACTGCCTACAGTGATTTAGCTCGTCTTACCAACCCATCAGAGAATTGGCAACAGGCAGTATTAGCTTACAGCGAAGCACTGCGTTATGGTGCACCCACGATGGAATCGTTAAAGTATGCTGCTTGCCAAAATAACTTAGGTACGGCTTATTGGCATTTAGCGCAACACAATCAACCAGTAGTCAATTTTAAAAAAGCGATCGGTTTATACACTCAGGCTTTAGCTCAGTACAGCCCGGAGCAGGAACCATTGAAGTATGGTATGATCCGCAATAATATCGGTACTGCCTACTGGAATTTAGCACAATACGAAGAATCAGCAGAAAATCTGCAATTAGCTATTAATGTCTACCACGAAGCTTTAAAATACCGGACTCCAGCTAAGGCTCCTAGCGCTTGTGCTGCGACGCAAAATAATCTAGCCACTGCTTACTGGCATTTAGCCAACTTAGCTCAAACAACTAAACAGTCACGACAAAATTTATTACAATTGTCTATTGCAGCTTATGATGAAGCTATTGCTTTGGCTGTCTCACTTAGGGGTAATAATTTAGGTTTTGATTTGTTTGCTGCTCACAATAATTTGGGGTTAGCTCATTATCAGCTGGTTATGGATAATTATTTTACTGGTACTCAATCCACAATTTCACAACACTTAGAGTCAGCATTAACTCATCATTTGCACGCTATAAATGGATTTGCTCACCAACCAGAGGCTCGTCAGACAACCTTGAATTATATTGTGAAAACAATTCGTGCTTTCCACAATAAATTGGGGATAGAGGGGCAAAATCTCGGTTTATCTAAGGTTCCAGGACCTTTATTACCCGAAATTTTACCTAAGTTATGAGTAGTTCAAGGGAATAGATCCCGACTTCTTTGATCAGTCGGGTATCTGCTATGTAGAAGTTATTTAAACTGCTGATACCATTGCTTTTAATGTAAAAATCCGCGAAATCACATCTTCTACTACTTTATCGGGTGTAGAAGCACCAGAAGTCACTCCTACAACGATTTCACCATCAGGTAACCAGCTTTGGTCGATCGCTAATTCCCCGTTTAACCGTCGATGTTCAATAGCATCTGCTGACTGTATTCGTTCCACACAATCAATGTGGTACGAAGGAATACCTTTTTCAGAGGCAATTTGTTGTAATTGGGCTGTATTCGATGAATTAAACCCACCAATTACTAGCATCAAATCTAAGTTATGTTGTACTAATTCTAACATAGCATCTTGACGTTCTTGGGTAGCATCACAGATAGTATTAAAGCTTTGGAAATGCTGATTTAACTCAATAGTTCCATACTTATGCATCATAGTCCGCTCAAACAGCTTACCAATTTGCTCAGTCTCATCTTTGAGCATGGTGGTTTGGTTAGCAATACCTACTCTTTCTAAGTCCCTGTCAGGGTCAAATCCTGCTGAACAAGCTTTAGCAAACTTTTGCAAAAATTCCTGGCGATCGCCACCATTGAGAATGTAATCTGCAACATACTGGGCTTCTTGTAAATTGAGCACAATCAGATATTTGCCCGCAAAAGAACTAGTAGCAACTGTTTCCTCGTGCTTATATTTACCGTGAATAATGGATGTGTAATTAACTTTTTTGTGCTTTTCAACTGTATTCCAAACTTTCGACACCCAAGGACAAGTTGTATCAACGATTTTACAACCTTGGTCATGGAGAATTTGCATTTCTTGAACGCTGGCTCCAAATGCTGGTAGAATCACCACATCACCAGTTTCCACCACAGAAAAATCCTTTTGACCAGCTTCTACAGGAATAAATTTGATACCCATTTCCTGCATGCGCTGATTCACAGAGGGATTATGAATGATCTCATTAGTGATCCAGATGGGTTCAGTGGGGAAATGTTGACGGGTTTCATAAGCCATGGCCACAGCGCGTTCTACACCCCAACAAAAACCAAAGGCTTGGGCGAGGCGGATAGTCACATCGCCTTGTGTCAAAATGTAGTTGCGATCGCGAATTTCCTGAATCAAACCACTTTGATACTCAGATTGTAGCTGGGTAGTGACTTCGGCTTGGTGACCAAATCCCTTACGATTATAATTTTCCGAATGTTGGAGCGCTCGTTTAAAAGCTTTTGTATCCATTGGATTTGCAACTTAAATTACTATTTATTATGTCTAACCCTAGAATATAATTGATTTTCTAGGCAGACCTTCCATAGTGATTTTAAATCCCCAGAGGCAACAGGTGCAAAATTGGGCAGAAAAAAACCCGCCACTTCTCAGACGGGTCATGAGTCACAATCTTAATATTTATCCCCTGACATTTCAGGTGACCCGTGTCCTTCAGGAAACCCCGTAGGGGTAGTTTCTCTGAGGAATCCAGTATAGGCTTCCATACCGTGTTCAGCAATGTCTAAACCTTCTAACTCTTCCTCACGAGTTACCCGGATACCTAGAGTAGCTTTGAGTATCAGCCAAAAGATGCTACTCAGAAGAACTGTCATCCCACCCACAGTCACAACACCAACCAGTTGAATCCAGAACTGTCCTAAACCACCGCCAGCAAATAAACCCGCTGCTGGGCCAGCACCTTCACCATACCAGGAATAAATACCAGGACCTACAGACCACAGACCTACTGCTAGGGTTCCCCAGATACCACAAACAAGGTGAACCGAGGTAGCACCCACAGGGTCATCAATACGGATTTTATCGAATAGTGTCACCGAGAAAACTACGATTACCCCCCCAATGAAACCAATGAGTAACGCGGCGGGAACACCAACGTAGGCGCAAGAAGCTGTAATTGCTACCAATCCAGCCAAAACACCATTGATGATCATTGATAAGTCGGGCTTACCTAAGTAAATCCAAGCTGTACCTGTAGCACCAATTGCACCTGCAGCCGCAGCCATGTTAGTTGTTACAGCTATGTGGGCGATCGCATTACCATCAGCGGCCATGGTGGAACCGGGGTTAAAACCAAACCAACCCAACCAGAGAATTAAACAACCCAAGGTAGCAATGCTCATGTTGTGACCTGGTAAAGCCAAAACTTCGCGACCCTGATATTTACCAATCCGTGGTCCGAGAAATGCAGCTCCCATTAAAGCCGCCCAACCACCCACCGAGTGGACGACGGTAGAACCTGCAAAGTCCCAGAAGCCAAATTGACTGAGCCAGCCACCACCCCATACCCAGTGTCCGGTAAGGGGGTAAGCAATACCTACCAGTAGAAGGCTGAAGATTAAGAAGTCAAGAAATTTAATTCTCTCTGCTACTGCACCGGAAACAATTGTCGCCGCAGTTCCCGCAAAGGCTAGTTGAAATAAAAACTTCGCTGCTAAAGGTACACCCGCCCAGCTCAGAGAACTGAACACACCTTTATAAGCGTCGCTTGTTAAAGGACTGTTATCTGCTCCTGTGAGGAAAAACCCGGAGGTTCCTAAGAAGTTATTACCGTCCCCAAACATAATACCAAAGCCAATTGCCCAAAAGGCAATACTCGCTAGAGCAAATACAATTAAGTTCTTAGCTAGAACGTTAACGGCATTTTTCTGACGACAGAAACCAGTTTCTAACATCCCGAAACCAGCATTCATAAAAAATACCAAAAAGGCGGCGATCGCCACCCAAAGAGTATCTAGAGCAACTTTAAGTTCTCCTAGTTCTGTTGTCCCTGGCTCTGGAGTTTGAGCAACTGCTACATAACACCAGCCCAAAACAATCAAGCAAGCTAAGGGTAAACAGGCTTGCCAACTGGGAGCCAACCCCTTAATAGCTAACTTCAATCTCTGGAATTTGCTGGTGAATGGTCTTTTTTGAGCGTAATATTTCCGAGATGATCGCCTACTTTTAATGGTCGATTTTTGTTGGTACATGAGTTTAAATGACACCCTATACATTGAAGACAACAAACTGTTTAGGCGCTACACATTAACGCCCAAACTAAACATTGGTTGATCAAGCATCACTTGCAAATAACCTAACTAGGAGTTTAGGAAAATATTGGTACACTTGTAAACATTTTTGATAATTGTACTAGGAAATAGCATATTCTTACCCAAAAAATCTACCCTCATTCCCATAATTTTTAATCCTCCAATATCATGTTTGGATACCCACCATCGCCTCAACTGGCAACTCAGAGGTGAAATTAACACCATAAAGCATGGATAATAGTACAAATTTAGTACCTCTTTTCCCACAACATTAGGCATAATGACGGTAGGTTGTGCGATCAACCTCCATCAACTCAGCCATAAATTTGACTGATTTTCTATTTACTCAGCCTAAAATTCTGTAGTTTTAGATACTTTTTTCCTGAATAAAACATAACCTGAGCCACCAGGACTTACTACTGGTCAAGCCATGGGTACTTTCAGGTGTTACAATTAATACTAGTATTTTATGTCAAATAATACAATGATGCTTAAATGTGAAGATAATATGAAATTATCTTATACTTGATTGTTTAACTTAATAATAACTGGTATAGTACTTAGTAAATAAATGAACCATATATTGTATTGGTATCAGGATATGATTTTTTCATTAACAGAGATTTAAATCGTGGGCGAGGAATTTAAATTTGTCTTAGTGCATTGGTTGATAATCCTTGGTTAAGAAAGAATCTCAACTTGTGTATTAGTTAGCAAAAAAGTATCGGATTAACACAGGACTAATAGCAATATTATTTATATGAACCCTAGCGGATTACGTCAGGTTCTATTTACAGATACAACTTAACTTGTGTGAGGTGTTATGAAACGATTTAATTTGTTTGCTGCTACTTCCATGTGGAGTTTTTGTTTGACCTTTATGTGTGGGGATGTAGTTCTAGCAGGGCCAGTTCCCGTCGGTTCCTTCAGTGGTGTAACTATACCAGGGAGACCTACAGCCCCAGTGACGGTAGCTCCCATACCCGCAAATACACCAGCAGCGGTGATTCCGAATGTTACCCCTACACCAGTGACGGTAGCTCCCATACCCACAAATACACCAGCAGCGGTGATTCCGAACGTTACCCCTACACCAGCGGTGGTAGCTCCCATACCCACAAATACACCAGCAGCGGTAAGTCCGAATGTTACCCCTACACCAGCAGCGGTAGCTCCCATACCCACAAATACACCAGCAGCGGTGATTCCGAACGTTACCCCTACACCAGCAGCGGTAAATACTAACAATAGTATGACTCCCATTCAGGTAGGTCAAACCACAGTCGCTCAACTTGCAGTTGGAACTGGTGTTAGAGTGACAGGGACAACCAGAACCTTGTCAATTCCGGCAGCAACGGCTACAGTTAATGATCAAGTTAGCACAATGGCGACATTGGCATCGCTTGGCGATACTCCGTCGCAATTTATGCTCAAAGGTACATCTGGTCAAGTTACCAATGCTTCAGCATTTTTAGCAGTAGCTACCGCGGCTGAGTTCAACCCATCTCAAGTTCAGATCGGTACCAGTATTGCTCTGACTGGGGCTGAATATACTCAGGTAGCAGCGCTAATGAACACCTTACCAGCACTGTTTGTATCCTTATCAAATCAAAAGTCTTTAGATAAGTTGACAGCAGTAGTTGCAAGTCCGGGTAAACAGGTGAATTTTTCCCAGGGGTTAATCATGAGCAGGGAGGATAACAAATTCCAGGGTGTGCCCATATCCAATGTTGATCGCCAGACACTGAATACAGCAATATTCATATACAACGCAATTCTCGACTCTAGCGATGAGGTGACGGTAATCGCCCTGTCTCAAAACGAAGATTTTTTAGCTATTGGTAGCGGTTTACGCCAAATGCGGGCTGCAATCAACAGTCTTTGATTGAAGAAAAATAAAATTAGATTTTTTTCAGGTATAATCTATGGCAAAATAATAGTTGTTTAATCCTCAAGTATATGGTCAGTGTAATCCTGATTGTTGTTGTATTTGGTTTGGGAGCTTGATCAGTATCTACTGTTTAGTTTTGAGGAGTAATCTGGATGACATCACTTATTCAACCGTTGTCTAGTCAGTACACAGCCCAAAGTATTGATCAGGAGTTCAGTGTGCAATGAACAACATCAAGTAGAGAATCTAGCTGTTGACTGTTAATCGTAATGGTCAATTGACTGGATGGGACATTTTCCCGATAAATTTACGATTATTAATCCGTGATCACCAATCTTAGATAGGATATTTCCACAATGGCAAATTTAATTATTACTCCCGTTAGTGTTGATATTGACGATAATTCCAGTGAGTTTATCCTCAACTACCGTCTGGAAAATTTTACAGATCCACGAGTATCCAGTGTGGGTCTAACGCTGTATTACAACAGTAGTCAAATTACCATAAACCCCAATAATATTCAGATTCCGTTTCCTAGTACCGGTATCAACGACTCTTCTTTCAATGTTGGCAATCAAGATAGTCTGGATGGAGATAATGATCCCAGCACCACAGATGGGATTTTCATCACCATCAATAATCTAAACGCAAGTGCGGTAAGCAATGTGTTTGCCAGAGTTCCTTTCCAAGTGGTTGGTGGTGCATTTGATCCTCAGGTGGGCACAAAAGTTAATTTTGTGGTCACAACAGGAAATGCCAGTATTACAGTCAATCCAATTCCTTCCGTAACGATCGCCAATCTTCCAGTCACTAACCAAAGCACAAGTGTCGCGTACAGAACCATCGCCGATGCGATCGCCGCTGCTAATGCAGGGGATACCATTCAAGTAGCATCAGGGACTTACGCAGAATCTTTCACCATTAATAAGGCGATCACCCTCATTGGACCAAATCAGGGTACCGCCGCAACAGCAAGTACCCGGGCAAATGACGCCAGGATTGACGGTAAGGTGACAATAGCAGCCAATAACGTCACCATCAATGGTTTCAGGCTCGATCATGCCAATGGTCCTTTAGCCTGGGAAGGAACCCCTGATAACTTTCAACTGCTCAACAGCTCCGTTACCGGGTATACAGCAGCCAATGCTCCTCGGTTCGGAGATGCTAACAACTACAACGGTCCTCAGTTAGTCACAGGATGGAATATCACTGGTAACTACATTGGTGACATGAGTGGTGAAGGTACAAGTGGTGCCTTGTATTTAGCTGGGCTGAATAATTCAGACATCAGTAACAACATCTTTGACCGTCCCCAAGCTGCCCACCTTTACCTGTCATCTCTTACCGATGTCAGAATAGAAAACAACACCTTCAACAACGGTGTTAATGACGGTAATCTATACTATTCAGGTTACTGGTTTGAAATCAAAGGAACCAACGACGGCGTATTAATCAAAGGTAACAGCGGCCAGGGTAACAGCGGTGGTATTCAGTTGTGGGGTGAACAATCCAGCAACTTTAAGTTTGACAACATCACCATTGAGGGTAACACCTTTGAGAACTTTGTCAATGCTGACCGCGATGGTAGCGGAATTGCAGGGAATAGGTCAGGAACAACCCCTGCGATCGTCGCTAGTGCTAGTGTAGAAAACGGACATTCCGGCAGTAACCTGGTCATCAGAGATAATACCATCACCAAAGACCTGGGGACACTGTTAAATAATACAGATCAGAGCAGAGATCTGCCCCACTTAATAGATATTCGTGGTGCCTTTAACGGTGTGACTATTCAGGGTAATAATCTGGCATATACCGGAGCAACTACCAACAATTTCCCCTTAGCAACTGGGTTGTCACTCACTGGTAGCCTACCAGGTGCTGTAAATGTCAGCAACAACCAATTCTCAGGAGGAGATGGTGCTACCCAACCTACTAGTTACTATGCTATTGACTTACAGCCGGTTTTCGTAAATGCTAATCAAACCCAGAATCCTGGAAAATACGGCACCTTTGCAGGTAACTTGAACATCACTGGTAATACCATCAGTGATTGGCAAGCAGGTGTTGTGCTGCGAAATACAGCACCAATTACAGGGGTTAACATTGCAGGCAACACCTTCAGCAACAATTTATCTAACGTCTTTGACGGTATTGCTCCTACCATCACAGCTGGTCAAAGCTTTACCTACCAAGAAAACCAAGATCCGGGTTTCGTTGTGGGCACAGTGGCGGCGAGTGATAACTTAAACAATACTGATAACGTTGGTATTAGAGATTATGCCATTGTCAGTGGGAATGGCAATGGATTTTTCAGCATCAATAGTAGTAGCGGAGAAATTTCCCTCACAGCAGCAGGTGTGGCATCTGCAGCCAACGACTTTGAATCGACACCCAATACTTTCACTCTAGGAATTACCGCCACGGATGCAGGCAATCTTTCTACTACTACTGATGTCACCATTACAGTTACAGATGATCCGACGGATACTATAGTAGCAACCCCTACTATCAACACAATCGCCGCTAATGATATTGTCAACTTTAGCGAAGCAGATGCAGGCTTTAACATCACAGGTACTGGTATACCTGCAGCCATAGTCAGCCTGGTATTTGACAGCGGTCGTGTGTTAGCAGGTGGCAACACAGTGACTGTAGGTGTTAATGGCACATGGTCAGTTAATGTAACCTTTGATGATGTAGATGTTTTTGACCAGGGAACAGAAGTTGTTACTGCCACCCAGAGGCTGAATGGCATTGACAGCGCATCAGTTACCAAACAATTCACAGTCGATACCGTTGAACCCACAGTCAGTATCGCCAGCAATGCCCCTGAGATTGCCACTAGTCCTATCACCTACACTTTCACCTTCAGTGAAGCGGTAACAGGCTTTACCGCAGATGATATTACAGTCACCAACGGTACTAAGGGAACCTTCACCCAAGTCAGCGGTACTGTCTACACCTTAGCAGTCAACCCTAATGCTAACTTTGACGGGGAATTGACAGTGGCTGTAGCAGGGGAAGCCGCCCAGGACGCCGCAGGTAATCCCAGCCTTGCACCCCAGCCAGTTGTGCAAAGGGTAGATACTTTGATACCGGCTGCTCCCACAATTAACCCCATTGCCGGAGATAATATAGTCAACAGCGTAGAGGCAGGTGGTTTTGCAATTATCGGGACAGGGGAAGTTGGCGCACAAGTCACACTCAGCTTTAGCAGGGGTATTGCTGACAAAACAGTACAAGTAGATGGTAATGGCACTTGGTCAGTTAATGTAACCGCCGCAGATGTAACCGCCTTTGGTGAAGGGTCAAAAACCATCACCGCTACCCAAACAGACCTAGCAGGCAATGTCAGCCCAACGGTGACTCAGGCATTCACGGTGGATACAGTTCGCCCCCTGACTCCATTCATTAACGTAATTTCAGGCAATGATATTGTCAACGCCACCGAAGCAACCGCAGGCTTTAACATCAGGGGTACTGGTGAAGCCGGGGCGACATTAACACTCAGCTTCTCCAGCGGTCGCACATTGGCCAGTGGCAATACCTTAGTAGTACCAGCTGATGGTAATTGGTCAGTACCCGTAACTGCAGCAGATGTAACCGCCTTTGGCCAAGGGACAGAAACCATCACCGCTAGGCAAACAGACCCAGCAGGCAATGTCAGCCTCACTTATTCTCGCTCCATTACGGTAGATACGGAGCTTCCCTTCAAACCGGTAATTAATACCATTGCGGGAAATGATATTGTCAACGCCACCGAAGCAACCGCAGGGTTTACCATCAGAGGCACAGGGGAAGCTGGAGCGACATTAACACTCAGTTTCAGTAGTGGTGATATTGCTAACAAGACAGTTCTTGTACCAGCTAATAATAGTTGGTCAATTGCCTTGACACCACCGGAGATAACAGCCTTGGGTGAGGGACAAAAGGTGATTACTGCGACTCAAACAGATGCAGTAGGGAATCGTAGCCAAGAAGCGACCCGCACCATTACTGTGGATACCGGAGCACCCCCAGCGCCCACCATCGGTAACATTACCCCCGACAACATTGTTAACGCTGCTGAGTCAGCAGGCTTTAACATCACGGGTACTGGTGAAGCCGGGGCAAGAGTGACATTGATCTTTAACAGTAACCGGGTTCTATTAGGTGGCAATACCGCAATTGTAGGTGCTGACGGCAACTGGTCAATTCCAGTCCAACCGGCAGATGTTACCGCCTTTGGTGAAGGGGCAGAAATTATCACTGCTACCCAAACAGATGTGGCAGGAAATATCAGTCAGCCAGCAACCTTGCCTTTTACAGTTGATACTGTGGCTCCGGGAGCAATTACTATTGACGCGATCGCAGGGGACAACATCGTTAACGCTGCAGAGGCCCAAGCAGGGCTTAACATCACAGGTACAGGGGAGAACGGGGCAACAGTCACACTCACCACTGGTACTGCTAGCAGAACCGCTGTGGTTACTGATGGTATCTGGTCAATTTCCGTGACCGAGGCAGAGATTACCGGACTGGGGCAGGGAGACATTGAGATTACTGGTACTCAAACAGACAGAGCAGGCAATACTAGCTCAGTAATCACCAGCACCATTACTTTGGCTACCCAACCGCCTGGTGCTCCGGGAATTAACGAGATTGCCGGGGACAACATCGTTAACGTTGATGAGTCACAAACAGGCTTTAACATCACGGGTACTGGTCAGCCTGGTGCAATAGTCAACCTGAGTTTGGATAGCGGCAGGGTTCTGCAGGCTGGCAACACGGTGACTGTAGCTGATGATGGTACATGGTCAATTCCCATATTCACTGCTGATATAACCGCTTTTGGTCAGGGAACAGAAACCATCACCGCTACCCAAACAGATATCGCTGGTAATACTAGTGATCCAGCCAACCTAACATTCACCGTAGACACCCTGGTACTGATTACCGCAGCAGACCAGAACATTGCTGCACGTCTCCAGGCAGCTTCTGCCCAGTCAGCCACCGTAGATGCCGCTGGTATGACTGAAGCCCAGTTAGCATCTCTGGTAGCAAATCTTGCCAAGATTCGGGATGGGGGGATCACTAATCTCAGCCTTAATAATGGCAATACCCTAGGGACAATCAATGGATTGCTCTCAAGCAGAACTGTAGCAGCAGGTACGGTTACTATTAATGCTTCTGATATTGGCAGTAACATCTTATCTGCCATTGCCACCAACATTAATAAGGTCAGCAGCCTCACCAACCTTGCCCTGAGCAATTCTGACACCGCCGGCACCATCGGGACTTTGTTGCGCAGTAACGCTGTAGCTGTCAATTCCGTATCAGTGAATGCAGAGGGCATGAACCAGGGGCAGCGTCAGTCCTTAGCTAACGCCATCGGCAAGGTTTCTAACCTGACTAACCTCTCCCTGAGCAACTCTGACACTGCATCTCTAATTACCACCTTGCTAGGCAGCGCCGCAGTTGCATCTGATTCTGTTGCTGTAAATGCCTCTGGTATGAATAGCGCCAAGCTCACAGCGGTTGCCAACCAAGTGGCTAAGGTGTCAACTCTCACCGATCTCACCTTGACTAATGCCAATACTGGTGATACTGCAAATGCAACGGTCATTACTAATTTGCTGAGTGCAGCAGCTGACAGTTCTGTGTCGGTGAGCACACAAGCCATGGGAACCGGCAAACTGAGCGCCATTGAAAATAACTTTAGGAAGGTTTCCAGTGCTGTCATCGGTGACGGTCAGACTTTGACCCTGGCGGCAGATACTGTCAATAACGCCACCATCAACGGCGACGGTACTCTCGCGTTAACTGGGTCGATTCAGTCTGACACATTCTTTACGAATATTAGATCAGGGACTATCAATTTAACCCAGGCTACTTTGGGCTTTAATGGTTTGACCTTGAGAAATTCCTCAGAATATGTCCTTACTCTGTCTCAGTCCAGAGACTTAATAGCTAACGGCACAAGCGCTCGTGACCTACTGACCATTGACCTATCAAATGTCGATTTTGACGAGGCTGAAATTTTCCAAGCAGGTTCCGAAACATATGGTCCGTTCATAACTTTATCTGGGCTTCAGGTTAATACTGCAGAGGGACCAGATGAGGTCAGTTTCAAGTTTCCCGTGTCTGATGACCCTACCTCCCAAAAACTGCTTCTGAGAAATGGCTTCCTTGATCTAGGTCTTGGTTTTGACGACACCATTAGAATTAGTGGTGGCGAGGTTTGGTACACAACGGCAGACTTCTCTCCTGGAAATTATGAAAGGGTGATCATTAACTCTGTTGGTAACTTTACTCTTGCTGCCTTCCGTCAGTTATTAGCAGCCGGGTTTGTACTATCTGGTGATGGCGTCTATGTAGTCCGGGGTGGTATTGGAGAGGCCGCCGATCCTAATGATCCCTTCTCCGAGTCAGACCCGGGTGGTGCAATTGATCTCACAGGTATTGGACAGAACTTTGAAGCAGGTGGAGTGGACTTCCCCACTATTCAATTTGTCGATTTAACCCAAGCAGATATACGAACCGCAGAAAATCCAACTGGGTTGCTCATTCTGCCCACAGCAACAGATAGACCTGTAGTACTGAAGGTGGGTGATTTAGAAGTCTATAGACCAGATATCATCCTCACAGATATTACAGTTTTTACTGCTCAACAGCTAATTGAGGCTGTGACTGGTGAAAATGCAGGCGATCTGACGAGCATTACTCTGGGTGCGAATATCACTCTCTCCCAAAATCTGGGGATTCCTAATACAACATCACTGAATTTCGCCAACAACACTCTCCTGGTGGCAAATGGTGCAACCCTCACCTTAACTACAGCACAAGCCAGTGGGGCGGCGATCGCAGGGCAAGGTACTGTAGTCCTGACTAACCCCGGCGATAACCTCACAGCAGATTTAAGTGATATCAACGTCTCTGAAGTGAGATTGGCAGTTGACGCGTCCCTGAATGTGACAGCAGCAACCCTGGTGCAGACCCTCACCTTCGATGTCACTGGCTCTGGTAATTTGACCTTAACAGCGGCTCAGGCTAGCGATCGCTCAATTACCAATGCTGGACAAGTGACGATTACTGGTTTAGGCAGCGATGAGGTTGACCTCAGCGGTATTACCGGTGCTGGTACTGCTACTGCTAGTTTATCCGCTCCGTCCGTGACCTTAGCAGGTGATACCAACCTTGGTAATGTCGCCGTCACACTTGCTGACCAAAGCTTGACCTTGAGTGCCGCCCAAGCCAGTGGTAAGACCATCACAGGTGCAGGAGCAGTCACAGTCACAGTCACAGGTTTAACAGCTACCACAAACCTCTCAGGTCTGAGTGCTGGATTAAATGTCACAGCCACGGTGACCGCAACCACAGATATCAGTGGTAACAATAACCTGGGTACGGTAGATACCTTCCAGGTCGATGCCGGAACCCTCACCTTGAGAGCCGCCCAAGCCACTGGTAAGAGCATCACAGGTACAGGAGCAGTCACAGTCACAGGTGTAAACGCTACCACTGACCTCTCACGTGTGAGTACTGGTTTAAATGTCACAGCCACGGTGACCGCAACCACAGATATCAGTACTAACAATAACCTGGGTACAGTGCCCTTCCAGGTCGATGCCGGAACTCTCACCTTGAGTGCCGCCCAAGCCAGTGGTAGAAGCATTACAGGTATAGGAGCAGTCACAGTCACAGGTTTAACGGCTACCACAAACCTCTCAGGTCTGAGTGCTGGATTAAATGTCACAGCCACGGTGACCGCGGACACAAATATTAGTGCTAACACTAACCTGGGTACGGTAGATACCTTTGCGGTAGGAAGCCAAAGCTTAACCTTGAGTGCCGCCCAAGCCAGCGCTAAGACCATCACAGGTACAGGAGCCGTTACAGTCACAGGTTTAACAGCTACCACAAACCTCTCAGAATTAGCTGATACCTTAGCAGTAACAGCTACGGTGACCGCGGACACAAATATCAGTGCTAACACTAATCTGGCTAGCGTAGATACCTTTGCGGTGGGAAGCCAAAGCTTAACCTTGAGTGCCGCCCAATCCAGTGGTAAGACCATCACAGGTACAGGAGCCGTCACAGTCACAGGTTTAACAGCTACCACAAACCTCTTAGGATTAGCTGATACCTTAGCAGTAACGGCTACGGTGACCGCAGCCACAGATATTAGTGCTAACAATAACCTGGGTACGGTAGATAGGTTCACTGTGAATGCCGGACAAAGCCTAACTTTGAGTGGAACCCAAACCAGTGGTAAGACCATCACAGGTACAGGTACAGTCACAGTCGCAGGTTTGGCAACCTCCACCGACCTCTCAGGTCTGGGTGATGATTTAAATGTCACGGCGATCGTCAAGACTGTGGAAGACTTAACTAGCTTCGATATCTCTGCGATCAATGCCTTGGAGGTAGAACCTAGTCAAGAACTGACCTTGACCGCAGCCCAAACCAGTGGTAAGAGCATTACAGGGAACGGTACTCTTAGGATTGTCGATCTGGCAGACTTCCCCACTCCTAATCTCAGCCAGATCGCGGACAGTGTTACAGTCATTGTGGATGGAACAGCAGTTAGCATTAATACGCCCGGTGATACCTTGCTCAATGCTGGTGAATCTGCGGCAACTAGCATATCTGGTAGTGCAATTGGGGCAGAAGGTCAGACAGTTACAGTTGTCTTTACCGATAGCAACGGTAACCAGGTAATAAGCACTGCTACAGTAGCTAATGATGCTTGGACTGTAATTTCTAACTTGAGTAGTTTGGGCGAGGGAGTTATTGGAGTTACGGCTACATCTGAGGATATAGCAGGTAATCCACTATCAGCTGATGCACCAGCATTGTTGACATTAGACTTCACCCCACCAGTAGCACCGATTATTAACCCGGTAACAGGGGATAACGCCGTCAACGCCACAGAGGCTGCAGCAGGCTTTACCATCACAGGTACAGGGGAGGAAGGAGCAACAGTTACCCTGACCCTTGGCGGTACAAATATCGGCACAGCAGTTGTAGAGGAAGGTGGTAACTGGTCTTTGGATATCGCCCCCGGTCAGCTAACTGGTCAAGAAACCCGCAACTTGGTGGCTTTTCAAACCGACGCCGCTGGTAATATCGGAGCGGAGCAGTCTCAAGAACTGTTGATTCGTACATCAGCGATCGCAGTTGCCATTACCAGCATCGGTAGTGCAGATAGCGTTGTTAGCGGTGTAGCAGGGGACAACACAGTAGTAGGTACTGCACAACCAGGTAATGTTATCATCCTCTTAGGACAGCAGGTATTGGGTGTAGCCACAGCAGATGCAAACGGCAACTTCACCTACAGCTTGAGTGCAGCCAACCTCACCGCCATTGGACAGGGAACAAATAAAACCATCACCGCTACCCAAACGGACGCCGCCGGTAATATAGGTACATCGGCTCCCTTTACCTTTGCGGTAGATACGATAGCTCCCACAGTTGCCATTACCAGCAGTTTGGCAGCAGGGGCGATCGCCACTGGCGACCCCATCACCTACACCTTTACCTTCAGTGAAGCAGTCATCAACTTTACCATTGATGATATTACAGTTACAAATGGTATCAAGGGAGCCTTCACCCCTAGCAGTACCAGCGTATATACTCTGGTGGTCACTCCACAGGCGGACTTTGCAGGTGATTTAACAGTTGCTGTAGCAGCAGCATCCGCCCAAGATACCGCAGGTAATCTCAGTCCCAGTGCAGAAACAGTGGTGCCGGTGGATACTGTCATCGCAGGTGAAACCTTTAAAGTCACGAATTTTGACCAGAACGCCAGTGGGTTTGTCTTAACATTCAATGATGACCTAAATCTCAGTGTCCTTAACCTTTACAGAGGAATAGATATAGCCAATCCACTAGCCCCGGTTACTGATTCACCAGACCTCACCCTCAGAGATGGTACCGGCACTATCATCAAGGGTTCCCTGATTTGGGACGAAGGCAATGCTGACACCCTCACCTTTGTTAAAACAGGTGATATTCTAGCACCCGGTAATTACACCCTCACCCTGGAGAGCCGTAGTGATGGTTTCGTCAGCAGCGGCGGTCGCCTACTCGATGGTAATGAAGATGGTTTATCTGGTGGTAACTTTGTGCGCCAGTTTACCGTGGATAGCCCCACAGTACCAGTCCTCACCTTACCTGACTTTAGCCGTGGACCAGATCAAGAGGTAAACATACGTGGGGGGGGTCAATTCAATCCTCTACCCATCCGCATCAGCAATCCCGGCGGCTTAGAAAACATCAGCTTCACCTTGCAATATGACCCAGACCTCCTGGCTATTACCGGAGCAAATGTAGCCGCTGCTGGCTGGACGACTACTAGTAGTGACCTGAATAGTACACCAGGACAAGCTCAATTTACTTTGACTGGGCCTGCCCTCAATGCTAGTACCGACTTAATCACCTTGAATGCTCAGGTTCGAGATACTGCGACCTACGGTGCTAAAGGTGTACTGCAAATACTTCCCGGTGCTGGCTTAATAGGAGACAGTGCCGTACAACTGGTAGCATTATTGGGAGACACCACCAAAACTGAAAGCTATTTTGCTGCAGATGCGTCCTTAATTTCTCGCGTCAATGTGGGACTTGATACGGGATTTAGGGCTTTCCCTGTGACTGATCCTCTGATTATAGGAGACGCTACAGGCAACGGAATATTAGACTCCGGCGATGCAACTTCTGTGCGGCGGGCATCTGTAGGTCTGTCTAGCCTACTCCCACCATTGGTTTAATACCCGGGGTATTTAAAGATTCAAATGGGGCGGTTTTACCGCCTCTATTTGGTTTAAATTCTCCATGGCTGACGGGACGCGATCCCTATCAGGTGGGGTCATTTTTCAAAAATATAGCGGAACGTATCAAGCCTTCTTTGAGTTCATCTTTAATCAGCCGTTCTGAGTATTTAGGAGAAACTATATGCCGAATATTTTTATTCCAACTGATCTCACAGTTAAAGTAGGGGAAAATATCCAAGTACCGGTTAATATCGATGATGCTACCGGAGCATTGGCATTCAATTTTACAATCATTTACGATAACAACTTAGTTGAGTTCATCAACGTTGAGAAAGGTAATTTAACAAGTAATTTTCTCAATTTTTTATCAAATCCTCAAAACGACCGAATTCTTGTAAGTATCGATCAGAACGAACCACTTCCTTCAGGAAGTGGTTCAGGTAGCATTGCCATCTTTACCTTTAAAGTTTCTGAAGACGCTTTACCGGGAAATACAAACTTCAGTGTAGTTAACCCAGTATTTAATATTCAGCGACTACCTAATTCAACTGTACCAGTAACCATTACCTCCTTATTCTCTATTGCTATTGCAGATAATTTAACCAGTAACCCAGGGGAAACAATCACAGTCCCTGTAACTCTCAATGGTGCTACTGGAGTTGACTCCATTAACTTTACAATCAATTACAACAGCGCCATTACTTTAACTGGGGTCAACCGTGGGGAC
>NZ_JANQDG010000019.1:0-5238 GCF_029891665.1 Anabaenopsis sp. FSS-46
ATTGACATAAGTGAGTTAAGAAAATCGCCCACTTGATATATAATCCTACGATATCAAGTATTGAATTAAGACTATTGCCAACGCGAAAACCAAGCAATGATAGCGGTAGTCTTTCTTGTAAATCTTAACTTGAGAAATATCGCGTCTGGCTAAGGCGTGCAAGTCTACTAAGGGATAACCGCTCCCATGCTCCCGTTGAAGTAGAAAGTAAAGTCTAGCTTTGTCTATGTTTTATATAGCAGCGCATAATAGCAACCGGTCAAGGAATTTTATTGTATGAGTGAAACAGACATTTTTGGAAAGGTCAAAAAAATTGTTGTCGACCAACTAAGTGTTGAAGAGGACAAAATTAAACCAGAGGCTAGTTTTGCCGATGATCTAGGAGCTGATTCCCTAGATACGGTGGAATTGGTGATGGCATTGGAAGAAGAATTTGATATCGAAATACCCGATGAAGCCGCTGAGAAAATTACTACCGTTCAACAGGCGGTAGATTACATCAACGAACAAGTTGCTGCATCGGCTTAAATAGCCATTGGGAATTGGGTACTGGGTATTTAGTACTGGTAATAATTAGATATGGAGCAAAATCTTCTCAATTAACTATTATCGGGTTTATGACCATACCTGCTTCCCAGTACCGAGTCCCTATTTTTGCAGCTTTCTCGCCAATTTTAACTGAGAAATGACAGATTATAAACGTAACCGTGTTGTTGTAACTGGTGTTGGCGCGATTACACCTATTGGTAATACACCAGATGAATATTGGGAAGGATTGTTAAGCGGACGTAATGGCATTGACAAAATCACATTTTTTGATGCGTCTAGCCATGATTGTCGCATTGCTGGTGAAGTGAAAAACTTCGATCCCCTTGCTTATATGGATCGCAAAGAAGCCAAGCGGATGGATCGGTTTTCCCAATTTGGGGTATCCGCTGCTAAACAAGCTGTATCTGATGCCAAGTTGGTGATTAATGAACTCAATTCTCAGCAGGTGGGAGTGATAATTGGCTCCGGCGTTGGTGGGTTGAAGGTGATGGAAGACCAGCAAACAATCTACCTCAACCGTGGACCTGATCGCTGTAGTCCCTTCATGATTCCCATGATGATCGCCAATATGGCGGCGGGATTAACGGCGATTCACACCGGTGCTCAAGGTCCTAATTCCTGCTCTGTGACCGCCTGCGCTGCCGGTTCTAATGCCATTGGTGATGCTTTTCGCCTAATTCAAAATGGTTATGCTCAGGCGATGATTTGCGGGGGATGTGAGTCGGCAATTACCCCTTTAGGTGTGGCTGGATTTGCCGCAGCTAGGGCCCTTTCCACTCGCAATCATGACCCGGCTCATGCTTGTCGTCCTTTCGATCGCGATCGCGATGGCTTTGTTATGGGTGAAGGTTCGGGTATTCTGATTCTAGAATCACTAGAACACGCCTTGAGTCGTGGCGCTCGCATTTATGCGGAAATGGTGGGCTATGGGATGACCTGTGACGCTTACCACATGACCGCCCCAGTACCAGGGGGAGAAGGTGCGGCTAGGGCTATGCAATTGGCTCTCAAAGATGGTGGACTCACCCCGGAAATGGTTAGCTATATTAATGCTCATGGGACTAGCACCCCGGCTAATGATTCTACAGAAACCGCGGCTATGAAAACGGCTTTGGGCGAGCATATCTATAAAGTCCCTGTCAGCTCTACCAAGTCGATGACCGGTCATCTTTTGGGCGGTTCGGGAGGTATTGAAGCAGTAGCGACTGTGTTAGCGATCGCTAATGATCAAATTCCCCCTACTATAAATTTAGAAAACCCAGACCCAGAGTGTGACTTAGATTATGTCCCTAATCACAGCCGCGCTCAAAAGGTTGATGTGGCACTATCTAACTCTTTTGGCTTCGGTGGTCATAATGTCACACTGGCCTTTAAGAAATATGTCTAAAATTCTCCAGTTTGCCGTTTTTGGCCTCTCCTGAGTTGATTTTCTGCGAAAGTATCACAAACATCCTTCATTGCTCAATCAATGGTTCAGCATGACCTAATGATGGCGGTGATTTATCAGTAGAATCTCAGGAGATCCCGTTTGTCGATCAACCATAGGGAATGGGATGATAAACATACTTACTGTGGGACAATTTGAATGAATGCTCAGTTAACAGGCTGAACTCATAACACTGATCACCTATAACTGTTAATTGTTCAAATTCACCACAGGGAGAAAAGAACTTCCAAGAATGCTAACCCGTCGTTAAATATCAGAAATTATGGCTGTTGCAACCCAATCCCTCGAAGAACTTTGTATTAACTCTATTCGCTTTTTGGCGGTTGATGCCGTAGAAAAAGCTAAATCGGGACATCCAGGATTACCCATGGGGGCGGCTCCTATGGCTTTTGTCCTCTGGGATCGCTTTATGCGATTTAACCCCAAAAATCCTAAGTGGTTCAACCGCGATCGCTTTATCTTGTCTGCGGGTCATGGCTCCATGTTGCAATATGCCCTGCTTTACCTGACAGGCTATGATAGTGTCAGTATTGAGGATATTAAGCAATTTCGTCAATGGGGGTCTAGGACCCCAGGCCACCCAGAAAATTTTGAAACCCCTGGGGTAGAAGTCACCACCGGTCCCCTGGGTCAAGGAATTGCTAATGGTGTGGGTTTGGCGATCGCCGAAGCTCATTTGGCTGCTAAATTCAATAAACCTGATGCCAAAATTGTTGACCACTATACCTATGTAATTTTAGGTGATGGTTGCAACATGGAGGGTGTATCTGGTGAGGCGGCTTCCTTTGCGGGTCACTTGGGCTTAGGCAAACTGATTGCATTGTATGACGACAACCACATCTCTATCGATGGTTCTACTGATGTAGCCTTCACCGAAGATGTATCAAAACGCTTTGAATCCTACGGTTGGCACGTCCTACACGTTGAAAATGGAAATACAGATTTAGAGGCTATTGACCAAGCAATTGCAGCCGCCAAAGCCGTCACCGACAAGCCCACCATGATTAAGGTAACCACCACCATCGGTTATGGTTCCCCCAACAAGGCTAATACTGCTGGTATTCACGGTGCCGCTTTGGGTGGAGATGAGGTAGCATTAACCCGCAAGAATTTGGGCTGGGAACACGAACCTTTTGTAATTCCTGAAGATGTTCTTGATCACACACGCAAAGCTGTAGAACGTGGCGCAGGTTACGAAGCTGAGTGGACTAAGACATTTGCTGATTACAAGGCTAAATACCCCCAAGAAGCCGCAGAGTTTGAACGTTACCTCAATGGTACACTGCCCGCCGGTTGGGAGCAAGTATTGCCTACCTACACCCCCGAAGATAAAGGACTACCTACCCGTAAACACTCGGAAACTTGCCTCAATAAATTGTCAGCGGTTTTACCTGAGTTAATTGGTGGTTCTGCGGATTTGACCCACTCCAACTTAACTGAACTCAAGGGTAAAGGCGACTTCCAAAAAGGAGCATACCAAAACCCCAACATTCACTTTGGTGTTCGGGAACACGCTATGGGAGCAATTTGTAATGGTATAGCTCTTCATGGTTCGGGATTAATTCCCTACGGTGCTACCTTCTTGATTTTCACAGATTATATGCGGGCGGCTATCCGTTTATCTGCTCTGTCTAAAGCTGGAGCAATTTGGGTGATGACTCACGACTCCATTGGACAAGGTGAAGATGGCCCCACACACCAACCTATAGAAACTCTGGCTTCCCTGCGTGCTATTCCTAACCTGACTGTATTTCGTCCCGCAGATGGTAACGAATGCTCTGGCGCGTACAAGGTGGCGATTGAAAGAGCCAAGCAGAATGATCCGACTCTGCTAGCTTTCACCCGTCAGAATGTTCCTAACTTGGCAGGTACTTCAGTTGAGAATGTGGCTAAGGGAGGATATACAGTAGTAGACTGTGAAGGTACACCAGATATTATCTTGATCGGTACTGGTTCTGAATTGAGTCTGTGTGTAACCGCATCTGAGAAACTCACCGCAGAAGGTAAAAAAGTCCGCGTTGTTTCTATGCCTTCTACCGATTTGTTTGATGAGCAAGAAGCAGCTTATAAAGAGTCTGTTCTACCTAAAGCTGTAACTAAGCGGTTGTCTGTAGAAGCTGCTGCTAGTTTCGGTTGGCATAAATACGTCGGTAGCGAAGGTGATACCGTGAGTATTGACCGCTTTGGCGCTTCCGCTCCCGGTGGTGTTTGTATGGAGAAATTTGGCTTTAGCGTTGATAACGTATTGGCTAAAGCTAAGGCTTTATTGGGTTAAGCAATATTATTTCAGCTTTTTTGGGGTAGGCTCAAGGGTCTACCCTTTTTTTAAACTCCAACTCCAAAACCCAGTGATAAGTATCCATCACCCATCTCATATTCAAGCGATCGCTAGTGGGGTATCTTTGGAGGGGTGCCAGATCCCCGACTTCTCACATAATTGGCATAGTCTAGTATAATTTGGACAGAAGTCCGGGATCTGTGTGACTAGAAAATCATGTATGTGATCATAGTCTAGACCGCCAATAAACCTTTGCGTACCTTTGCGCCAACCTTTGCGCCCTTTGCGTTCAAAAACAGATAGTGGATATAAACGAATAGATGATAGATCACATGGGGGGTTTTATCTCTACCCTAGGGTAGATGACAAACTTACAGCTATTCTAACTTAAAGTTATTTACACTTGTATAAATTTTAATAAACTGTCTGCTAAATTACTAACAGCTATCCTCTATATTGAAATTTCTGCCCTTGTATATCCCCTAGTTTCCCCATGTCCAGACTTTTGATTAGCCAGTACCAAGCAGAAGTAGCCAAAATTATTCAGTTTGGCGGTTCCCGCAAAGAAACTTCTATTCGCGTGGCTTTTCAAAACCTCTTAAATGAATATTGCCAACCCAGAGACTTTCTACTAATTCCCGAATTGGACTTTAAATTACCCAATGGTAAACTAGTTTACCCCGATGGCACCGTTAAAGATGCCTTGCGATTAGATTGGGGTTACTGGGAAAGTAAAGACCAATATGATAACTTAGACGAAGAAATAGACAAAAAGTTAAACAAAGGTTACCCCAGTAGTAACATCCTCTTTGAAGATTCCCAGACTGCGGTTTTAATTCAAAACGCCACAGAAACCCAGCGGGTATCGATGAAAGATGCTGAAGCTTTAGACGCACTCATTACCAACTTTATTAATTATGTCAGACCGGAGGTTAGAGATTTTCGGTCAGCTATAGATAGTTTT
>NZ_JANQDG010000020.1:0-35247 GCF_029891665.1 Anabaenopsis sp. FSS-46
TGTATGATTGATTTTCAACGTGAATTAAAAAATAAGTCTCTTGCTGCTGGTATCGCACCTGCGCCAATAAGTCAATTTCTTTTTTATCGCCCGAAGTGACATCATTAAAGACTTCCTGGGGTAAAAACTGAATAGATTCTCTGTCAATTTCTCTGACTACTTGGGGGAGAAATAACTCTAAAAATTCCACAAAGAAGGTAGAAATTAATTCTTTAAATAAACGGTCATGGTCAATCATCCCAGCAGTTCCTCTAAAAGGTGGTTTTATAACTTGTCAACAGGTAATTTTCATCTTAGAGGATGTTTGGAAAGTGTTAAACAGGTAATTTTTATATTAGGGAACAGGGAACAGGGAACAGGGAGCAGGGAATGGGGAATGGGAAACAGGGAAACAGGGAAACATCGGAAACAATCAAATCCAGTCCCCTCCCCTGACAAGGGGCTACGGTGTACACACATCCTGACCCAAAGAGAGTTTCCAGTCCTAAAAACAAGATGTAACCGGAAATCCATTTCCCCTCCTCGCTTGCACCGGAGGGGTTAGGGGTGGGGTCTCTTAATACAAAAGAGAATTTTCCGACTTGTGTGTACACGGTAGCTTACAAGGGGAGGGTGAGGGTGGGGTGAAACAATAGTTGATACACTCATCATGACTTATCAAACATCCTCTGAGGGTGGGGTCAAAGATATTTTCACCAAATCTCTGGCTTTAATCTTGCCCATATCCTATATAATATCTCCTAAAATCTCCTCTGCTTTCAAATAAAAATGCTCAATTTTAATTAAAGGTTCCCAACCCAATCTCACCGGGTTTTTAATAGTCACCACCCTAGGAGAAGACGCACAATTAAACACCACATATAACCAATAATCATGCTGTAATCTTTCCGCAGTTTTATATTCATTTGTCGTCAAGGCCACGGGCCCAATATTCCCCCGTCCCTTAACTTCAATAAACCTCACTTCACTAGCTTTTAAAGGATCGCCAGAGTCTGGTTGACGGGAGATTAAATCAAAACCCCGGTTTTCTGCTTCCACACTCACAACCTCCCAACCTCTCGCCTGTTCATATTCTATCACCGCTTGAATGGCAATTTTTTCAATTTGCTCATCAGCAACCATAGGCGCAACTTCCGGGGATGTTCTTTGGGGATGGGGTAACACCCAAGCTCGCCCATGATGATTAATACTAGTAATGGTACAACTGGCTTCTTTTTGCAATTCTTCCCGACGTTGTTCTAAGCGACCATTTAATTCAAATAGTCGGTCTTCTAATTGTTTAATGCGCCCTTCTAATCCCTGTTCTTTAGAGCCAGATTCCTTAAGTTCAAACAACTCTGCATATTGAACCTGGACTCTATCTATAATCACATTCAGACTAATTTCTATATGCTGGGAAATTGTCTTGACTTCCTTTTGTCTTTGGGTGCGAATTTCTGCTAAAAAGCTATTTAATTCCTGTTCAACTAATGCTTGTTCTACCTGTTCGCGACTGGGTAAATTACTGTCATCTGGTATGGAATTAACCCAGTTACCATTGTCCTCACCTTCCCCACTGGTACTAGGTAGTAAATCTAAAAATATGGTTGGTTGACGGATGGTGATTTTTCCATCTAACTCTGTCTGGACTACATATAAACGTTCATGGAGTTTATTACCCCGTCCATCACTAATAGCAGCGGAAAATACATCTAACCTCCCTGGGGTGTGACGATGTAAATCAAAAAATACCGCACCCCGGCGCAGGTCTTCCTGTACTTTGGTAGCAACTTCATCCCGCACACACTCAAATAGGGGATGTCCTGGGGTGACCCATTCTAATGTGGGGTCATTTGTCAAGATCTGTTTATCAAAGGTAATCTTTTTATACTCTCGCCCCAATTTACCAAAGCGACTTTCTAACTTATCTCCCGTTCCCCACAAGGTGCGCGGAACCCGCCCAATTTTATATATTTTCTTACCCTTCCCTGTTTCCTTAGGATGAATCCCCGTTATGGGTGCTGCTTCGACAAAGAAATCATGGATGACTTCGGGAACTAATCGCCGTTCCTTAGCTTCAGCAGATTTACTGATAATTGGTGATAAGTTTAATTCTCGTTTGGCTAGTCCTTCCAGAGCAGAATCACTAATTTTACGGAAATGTTCTGTATCTACTTGTTCTACAATCCGATCAAGAATTGCCCCCTCAGTCAGGTTATGGGCGTACATATCCCGCATCATCTTTTCTAACTCATTGTCCGGGAAAATATCACCTAGGACGTTAAATACTTTACCGGTTCTTTCCGGGTCTAAATCCCTTTCAATGGCGCGAATCCGCTCAAACAGCTTCCATAATACCTTACCTTCAGTGGTATTAATAGCAACAAAGTTAAAAATCAAACAATCTTTATCCTGTCCGTAGCGGTGAATACGTCCCATCCGCTGCTCTAATCTTACCGGATTCCAGGGGATATCATAATTAATCATGAACCAGCAGAATTGTAAATTAATTCCTTCTCCCGCTGCTTCCGTCGCAACCAGTACCTGACACTCTTCTTTAAATTTCCGTTCGGAATAAATGCGAGTGTTGGGTGTATCTCGATCGCCTATTTTCATTGTTCCATGAATTTGGGTCACCGATAAACCCCAAGCTTGTAATTTCCCCACTAGATAATCTAAGGTGTCCTTATGCTCAGTAAAAATGAGCATTTTCATCTTAGGGTCTTGAAAAATTCCCTCCTGGGTAATTACTTCTTTGAGTTTGACTAATTTAGATTCTACTTCCCGTTTTTCTAAGCTCAATGCTTGAATAATTAAAGCAGTTAATTGTAGGATTTCCTTTTGCAAAGCAATGGGGTCAATAGAAGCTACCACACCTTCTAAATCCCCCATAATTTTTTCCTGTTCTGTGTCTGTTAAATCATTAAAGTCATCGGGAAGCTTTTTTTTAATTTGTTCTTGACGATGAGCTTCTGGGTCTTCTAAAATTCTTTGGCGTTTATCGCGCATTCGTTCTAAACTGCGCCGCACAGCGTAAATACTAGAAGCAAAGCGACGTTGTAACATCGCCATAGTAAAACCCAATGCTCTACCTTTAGCTGTATCATCCGTTGCAGCTTTGATTGATTGGTCTTCTACATAGTCTGTCAGTGCATGATAAAATTCTAATTCTTCCGCGTCAATTTGAAACTCAATAGTATCAACTTTGCGATTAGTGAATAATTTTTTAACAATACCGGTTTCTGCATCGGGAAATGTTTTTAAAGATTCTTTAGTCCGACGCAGGTAAAAAGGAGCATGATTTTGATTAATTGCAGCTTGTAAACTTTGCACATCCCCATACACATCTCTATCTAATAATTCCAGGAATAAACAAAAGTTTTTCGGGTCGCCCTTATGGGGGGTAGCGGTCATTAATAAATAGTGGTCGGTAATTTGGGAGAGTTGTTCACCCAGTTTATAGGCTAAAGTTTTATTATCGGAACTGTAAGCACTCATTTTATGTGCTTCATCCACAATAATTAAATCCCAGTTACTTCTTAATAAACTATCTTTCGCATCTTGAATGCGAGAAACCCAAGATACAGAAGTGATCACTTGACTTTTTTCTTGCCAAGGATTAGAACCATAATTAGCCCGCAGAACATCACCCCGGATCACCTCAAATTCTTCGCGAAATTTGTCTTTTAGTTCTCGTTGCCATTGAAATGTCAGGTTGGCGGGTGTAATAATTAGAGTACGTTTCACCAGTCCCCTAGCTTTTAATTCTTTCAGCAGCAACCCCGCCATAATAGTTTTACCCGCGCCGGGGTCATCCGCCAGTAAAAACCGCAACCTTGGCTGTTTTAAAAAATACTCATAAACCGCCTCTAATTGATGGGGGAGGGGGTCTACCCGGGCGATCGCCAAGGCAAAATAAGGATCATATTCGTAAGCTAACCCCAAACGTAGAGCTTCCACACCGAACCGAAAATACTGGGGGTTACCATCAAAGGGTTCTCTTTCCGGTGTAGCTTGTAACTCTTCCAACTGTTCAGCATTCAGTATGGGTTCATAAACCTGATTAGTTTTGAGTCCTTTACCCGTGAGTTTAACTGCTGTCCCCATTGGTTCCACCAACAATACCTGTACTGGTTCTGGAAAAATGGAACCACGTACAATCACATTCCTTTGTAGTTGGTCAATTTTCATGGGGTTACCTCTGAATACTCAGTAGTATATCTGTTACCAGCACTTGACTGATTATATCAGTATAAACACATTTAGGTAAACTTTATAGTTAAAAATGTTGTACTTAAAGGTCATAAAACTTAAGAAATTAACTAAATATTTTTACCAGGAGAGCAGCCAGATAAAATACTGTGCATATTGACAACTGCACCAATCACAGCGATCGCCGGGGCGGTAAATCCAGAGGCTGTAACTTGGGCAATAATAGTTTCTAGGGTTCCAATCAATTCCTCTTGTTCTGGTCGTGTACCCCAACGCACTAAAGCAATAGGTGTTGCTAAATCTAGCCCAGCCTGGCTTAATTGTTCCACAATATAAGGCAGATTCTGAACCCCCATGTAAATCACAATAGTTTGTGAACCTTGGGCGATCGCCTGCCAGTTTACTTGTGGTTTATACTGATTTACAGCCTCATGTCCAGTAACGAAAGTCACAGAAGAACTATATAACCTATGGGTTAAAGGTATACCAGCATAGGCAGGAGCCGCCACCCCCGATGTAATACCCGGCACAACCTCCACAGGTATACCAGCAGCGACTAAATCCGCCATTTCTTCCCCCCCGCGACCGAAGATAAAAGGGTCACCCCCCTTAAGTCGCACTACTAGGGGGTATTCTTGGGCTTTGGTAATTAATAACTGGGTGGTTTCTGACTGTAATAACGAATGTCTCCCCATGCGCTTACCCGCGTTAATTTTTTCCGCTTGGGGGTTAATCATCCCCAAAATCTCTGGACTAACCAAAGCATCATAAATCACCACATCAGCAGATTCTAATAAACCCTTACCCTTGAGGGTCATTAGTCCTGGGTCTCCTGGCCCCGCACCTAATAAATAAACCTTACCCGTCACCGTGCGGCTCATGTATCTATTAAATCCCCAATTATCTCAGCTAATTCTGGACTTGCTCCCAAAGGCGCAGCCAGGTGGAAAGTCACAGTAGGAAATTGTAATTTTAGCCTTTCTAGGGACACAGCGATCGCATCAGTTATGCCACCTGTAAATAAAAAGTAGGGTAAAATTGCCACTTTTGTTTGTCCTGTAGCCACTAAATCCTGGATACGTGATTCTAAACTAGGCGCTACAGCCCAATAAGCAGTAACTGCACCCAACTGGCCTGCTATAGTTTCTATAGGCTCCAGGGAACCAGGACGACGGCTACCATGGGCTAATAAAATAGTGGTTTGGGCTTCCATTGTAGCCATTTTCTGAGATAGTAACGTCACTAAATTCCGGTGACTACCTAAATGGCGGTGTTGACGAATAATTATATCTTTCCCCAGAGCCTCTTGTGCCAAAGCAATCTGCTCCGGAATATCCGCCATTACATGGACACCCGGTAACAGAAACAGTGGTACAATTTCTAAGGAACCAACCCCATCCAAAAAAGCAATACTAGCAAAGTCTTTAATCTGCTGATATAAAGGCTGGGGTTGTAATTCCAGAGCAGCTATACCTACCAAGTCTCTACCATGACCCAATTGAGCAGATACGAGCTCTGCTAATTGCTCCATAGCCACTTGGGGGCGGGGGTCACGGCTACCATGTGATACCAGTAAATATGCAGATGTCATAATCATCAAATAACTGTTTGGGAGTATATCAGCTTATTGCTTCTTAGCAGAATAGGTATAAAAGTTATCAAAAGCTCCTACAGTTTCAAATTTATACAACGGTATCCAGGAACTGAGTTTTAAATCAGTCCGGTAAACACTAAAAATGACGAAATCCTGCTTTTGGGTACTCCGCGCCAGGATATCACGTATTTGGGGAATGGTTTGATCCACGAGGTTGTCACATTGAGACTTGATTAAATTTTCTAAAAAATTGCCCGTTTTCTGGCAAACGTCCCCTTTTAAATATTCTGTTAGCCGTTGTGTCGCATAATCTTCATATTCAGCCTGGGAAGGATTGGTCATAGCCATTGCTACCCCCAAGGCTACTAGTCCTATGGCTCCGGAATATGCGATAGTTGTCAGTGCTTTCATGGTTTCTGGCTTAAACTCACTATAGTTATCCGACTGGAATTTGAGAAAATCCGCCACTGGAAAAAAAGGTCTTGATCATTTTCTGATTATCGTGCTATAATCACTAATATGCAATGGCGAGCGTAGCCAAGTGGTTAAGGCAGTGGTTTGTGGTACCACCATTCGTGGGTTCGAGTCCCATCGTTCGCCCTCATTTAGCAAAAGTTTGCTCAACAGCTAAAGTGGGGAACAGTTACCTATGTGAGTCAGCTAATCTCCCCCAAAATTATCTAACTTAAGTTAAGGTAAAAAAACTGAGCAGCATATATTCTGAGTCAAAAAAAACACAAAGAAATTGGCCAGATTATAACAGGAAAAACACAGAACGCCCATCTGTGTTTATTTTTTTTGTAAAATGCAAATTCGATCTGAGGGGTTATCATGTCTGAATTGATCCAAGCAATCTTAGATAGTGAAGAAAAAAGCGATTTGCGTGCCTTTTTGAGCCAGTTACGCCAGGAAGAACAAAAATACTTGCTACGTAACGATATCCTCAATGTATTTAAGAATTATTGTTCTCAGTCGGAGAAATCCGAAACAACCGCGTCTGCTTCCCGCTTAGGGAAACTCATCTACTATACTCAGGAAATAATTCAAGAAGATTCCAGCCTGTGTTTGATTATTCGTCCTAAAATTGCTCGTCAAGAAGTTTATCGGCTCACAGAAGATTTGAATGTTGAGCCCATGTCAGTCCAGGAACTGCTGGACCTGCGCGATCGCTTTGTGAATAAATATCACCCACTAGAGGGTGACCTACTAGAATTAGATTTTGGCCCGTTTTACGATTACACCCCAGTCATCCGCGACCCGAAAAATATTGGTAAGGGGGTACAATTCCTCAACCGCTACCTATCCAGCAAATTATTTCAAGACTCAAAACAATTGCTGGACAGCTTATTGAATTTCTTGCGCCTCCACCAGTATAACGGTGTGCAGCTGTTAATTAATGAGCGGATTAAGACTCAGCAGCAACTTTCTGACCAAGTAAAAAAAGCCATCACCCTCGTCAGCGAGCGACCCCAAGATCAACCCTATGAAGAATTCCGCTTTGAATTACAGATAATGGGTTTTGAACCGGGGTGGGGTAATACAGCCGGGCGAGTCCGTGATACCCTGGATATTTTAGATGAATTAATTGATTCTCCTGACCCTCAGACCATCGAAGCTTTCATCTCTCGCATCCCGATGATTTTTAGAATCGTCCTCGTATCGGCTCATGGTTGGTTTGGTCAAGAAGGTGTTTTAGGTCGTCCAGACACTGGGGGACAGGTAGTTTATGTGCTTGACCAAGCTAAGAATCTGGAAAAACAACTACAAGAGGATCTGGATCTAGCAGGTTTAGGAGGGTTAAACGTCGAGCCAAAGGTGATTATTCTCACCCGCCTAATACCTAATAGCGATGGTACACTGTGCAATCAAAGGCTAGAAAAAGTTCACGGTACAGAGAACGCCTGGATTTTGCGCGTACCCCTGCGGGATTTTAATCCCAATATGACCCAAAACTGGATTTCTCGATTTGAATTCTGGCCTTATCTGGAAACTTTTGCTATTGACTCAGAAAAAGAACTGTTGGCAGAATTTCAAGGTAGACCTGACTTAATTGTGGGTAACTACTCTGATGGTAATTTGGTGGCGTTTCTGCTAGCACGGCGCATGAATGTGACTCAGTGCAACATCGCCCACGCTTTGGAAAAGTCTAAATACTTATTTAGTAACCTCTACTGGGAAGAATTGGAGGATAAATACCATTTCTCCCTACAATTTACCGCTGATTTGATTGCCATGAACGCCGCCAATTTCGTGATCAGCAGTACTTACCAAGAAATTGTTGGTACACCTGATAGTGTAGGACAGTATGAGTCTTACAAATGCTTCACCATGCCGGAGTTATACCACGTAGTCAACGGCATTGAATTATTTAGTCCTAAGTTTAATGTTGTACCTCCAGGGGTGAATGAGAGTTACTATTTCCCTTACTCCCGCACTCAAGACCGAGTGGAAGGCGATCGCCAGCGAATTGCTCAAATGCTGTTTACCCTGGAAGACCCGCACCAAATTTTTGGTAAACTAGATAATCCCCAAAAGCGCCCCCTGTTTTCTATGGCCCGTCTTGACCGGATTAAAAACCTCACAGGTTTAGCAGAATGTTATGGTCAGTCTCCAGAATTACAGGAGCATTGTAACTTAATCTTAGTGGCGGGTAAGTTGCGTGTGGAAGAGTCAGACGACAACGAAGAACAAGAGGAGATTATTAAACTCTATCAGATCATTGAACAGTATAATCTCTATGGTAAGGTGCGTTGGCTGGGTGTACGCCTATCTAAATCTGATTCCGGTGAGATTTACCGTGTGATCGGCGATCGACAAGGGATATTTATTCAACCTGCTTTATTTGAAGCCTTTGGTTTAACCATCTTAGAAGCCATGGTTTCAGGACTACCAACTTTTGCGACCCAATTTGGCGGACCCCTAGAAATTATTCAAGATCAGGTAAATGGCTTTTACATTAACCCCACAAATTTAGAAGAGACAGCGGCCAAAATCCTCACCTTTGTCACCAAGTGCAATCAAACCTCTCAATATTGGGATGCTATTTCCCGGGAAGCAATTAACCGGGTATTAAGTACATATACCTGGAAAATTCATACCACCAAGTTGTTATCCCTAGCCAGGATTTATGGCTTTTGGAACTTTACCTCCAAGGAAAACCGCGAGGACTTGTTGCGTTATCTGGAAGCTTTATTCTATTTAATTTACAAACCCAAAGCACAAGAGTTATTAGCCCAGCATCAGCATCGGTAGAAGTTCATTTAGTCAACTGTTCCCAAGTAATTGGCCCGACTATTCCATCTACTTTGAGTTGGCGCTGGCTCTGAAAAGCCTTGACAGCTACCTCAGTCAGCGCCCCAAAATTTCCATCCACTCGGGTCATATAGCCTTGAGAAACTAACAACCGCTGTAAAACTCTCACCACAATACCGGAATTACCAAAACGTAGAGTTGCCATAAATTACTCAGCATATTTTCAAGTTGTAATTAGATCAGTTACGCCTATACGCAGTTGCGGCCACTGATCCCTAAAAATCTGATCACACAAAGCGGCGTCACCATGGTAATGCTCTCAAAACTACTTATAGTAAGTGGGAAATCGCCATAATTTCTTGGTGTATTATCGGTAATATTTATTTCCACATACATTTTAGTGTCTTAGATCAATAACTACATTGTCAACTGTTGCCAAGTTAGGGGTCCGACTACTCCATCTACTCCTACTCTGCGCTGGTTCTGAAAGGCTTTGACAGCTGTTTCAGTTAATGGACCAAAAGACCCATCAACTCTAATTGCGTAGCCTTTAGAAATTAACAAACGCTGTAAAACTCTCACAGCAGTACCTGAAGTACCAAAACGCAAAGTCGGTAGAGATTGACCCGTGAAACCCGATGAGACCGCAGCTACTTTGATCCTATTGTCCGCAGTGATTGTCCTAGGTTGGTGATTCCTTTGGCTAATTGTGATTGACGCGAGCAGTTTTTCTTGAGGTAAGTGGGACTTCGATGAGGATGTTTCAGAAATTGCATCTGTTGGGATAAATTCCGGTGGTGTGATTTGAGAGGGAGTGTTAATTAATTTACTTACGTTATGGCTTAAATGCTCCGAGCTACTTTCCATCTGCAATGGTTGCTGCTTCGGTAATCTATTCTCTGAATATACTTGTCTGGCGGTTAATATACCCGTCATCAGCAGGCCAATTTCGCTCATCGTTGTTCATTTTAGTAATAATCTAATTTCTCACTTGACAAACAAACCTGTTGTTAGTCCGGAATTCTTAATACTGAAAAATTACCAAAAGGTGTGTAATATTCTTTTGATAACTATTAATTATAAATAATCTCATATTCCAGTTATTATGCAAGCTCAATTTTGATTGATGATCGGTTCACCTAGATAAATTTACGTAAGCAGTTTTCAGTTAATCAGTATAGCATTATCTAATATTCTAGTTAAGCAAGTTTTTCGGTTAATTTTTGGTTAATTAATGCTCTGGTATACCAAATCGGGTGACAAGGGTAGCAAAACACCTCTTGAGCAACTCCTAAAAATTAAGGGTTACGAGCCTGACTCTGCACAGGGATCATCAATCTTGCACAAGCTCAGTCGGTTTTTTGGTTGCCAAAACTAGCAAGCAAAGGCTCTGGGGACTTTTATGAACCCGGATGTGATCACGGGGTGTCAATTGAGGATACATTGGGGAAAATCAGATTCTTCTGGACAAACCCGTTATCTTTAAACTTACATGATTTATATGTATATGATCTGAGGATTTATTCTGTTGTTGTCACAGACTGATCAGATTTTCACTGATTGAGGGCGGTAAATAAATATATTCATCCAATAATTTGATCAGCAGTGATCCCCGTGAATTAATCAGAATCATGCACAAATTATTTGGGTGATGATTCGGCAGGGAAATTTGTATAAACCAAATATGCATCTTCCAGAATACGCATATATATCAACTAAAGTAAGTTAATATAATCTTATCTACAGTATTTTGGCTTGTGCTGTCTCTAGATGAAAAAGAGATATGTAAAATAAAGTTGCGAGTTATGGATAGTTTGTAAATTTTCGTAGGAAAAATATAAATTAAACCTCGTATTTTCCGGAAAATATAAGGTTTAATGGGTAAGTAGACAGTGCAGTAATAAAACCCTCACGTCTGTGGGTTAACGCAGATTTGTCAGTGGAGTCAAACAGTTTTTAGGAGCATTGGCAGAATCATATACTCATAGTTTTGTTATATACCGGATTATGGATAGAAACCCTGTAGAAGGGTTTAAATACCAGTGTTCGGCGCAAATGTAAGTTTTTTATTGGGATAAATATACATGACTTCTGCTGCTGAAAGGCCAGTTAGCCCTGGCTCAACCGTGAGATCACATCTGACTGTCCATGAGCACAACCAGATAGACCCGCTGAAACAGGCTACTGGTGTTTATGTGACGGTGCATGGTCATTTTTATCAGCCCCCACGGGAAAACCCTTATTTAGAGGCAATTGAACGTCAACCTAGTGCGGCACCTTTCCATGATTGGAATGAACGCATTCACTGGGAATGCTATCGCCCTAATGCTTTTGCCAGGGTCTTTAATGACCGGGGGGAAATAGTCGAGATTGTGAATAATTACGAATATTTCAGCTTTAATATTGGACCTACCCTGATGTCGTGGCTAGAACGCTACGATTTTGAGGTTTATCAGCGAATTTTGGAGGCAGACACCAAGAGCTGTCAGCGCCTGCACGGTCATGGTAATGCGATCGCCCAGGTATACAATCATATAATTATGCCTCTGGCCAATGAACGGGATAAATACACCCAAATCCGCTGGGGTAAAGCAGATTTTCGCTCACGCTTTGGCCGGGATCCCGAAGGTATGTGGTTAGCGGAAACAGCTGTAGACTATGCCACCTTAGAGGCTTTGGTGGCTGAAAATATCAAGTTTATTATCCTCGCACCATCCCAAGCCCAACGTTGTCGCCCCCTACCCACAGAGGATGAGCCAGAGGCGGAATGGCAAGAAGTAGGGGGTAGTCAAATTGATCCCACCCGTCCCTATCGCTGTTATGTACAGGGAAGTGGCGACACTGATCAGCAATCGCGCCCTTACATTGATATCTTTTTCTACGATGGCCCCATTTCCCGGGATATGGGCTTTAGTGATGTGGTTTATAGTTCTAGTCATTTTGCTGGACGTATCGGTTCAGCAATACGTGGGGATCACCGGCCAGCACAATTAATTTCTGTGGCCACAGATGGGGAAACCTTCGGACACCATAAGAAAGGCACTGAAAAAACTTTAGCCTACGCCTTTATTGGAGAATTTCCTAAGCGCAATTGGACTGTCACCAACTTTGCTCACTATCTCAGCCTCAATACTCCCACTTGGGAGGTGGAAATTAAACCCGCCACAGCCTGGAGTTGCGCCCACGGAGTGGATAGATGGCAAGATGACTGTGGTTGTGGTGGTGAAGGTGGTGTATGGCATCAAAAATGGCGGCGACCCTTGCGCGATGCTTTGAATTGGCTGCGGGATCAGTTAATTGATGTCTATGAGAAACATGGCCTGCGCCTATTCCATGATCCCTGGTTAGCACGGGATGAATATATTCACGTGATCCGCGATCGCTGTGTGGCTAATGTGAACAGTTTCCTGTCTCGCCATCAAACCCACAAACTCACCCCAGCAGAACAAGTTGATGCTTTGCGCTTGTTAGAAATGCAGCGTCACGCTTTGCTGATGTTCACTAGTTGCGGCTGGTTCTTTGAAGAAATTTCTCGCCCGGAAGGTACGCAAATTCTCCGTTATGCTTCCCGTGCTTTGGAATTGGCCGGGGATGTGGCTGGTGTACAGTTGGAGAAAGCTTTCATCAAACGCCTATCTTTAGCCCCCAGTAATGTGGATATTTTCAAAGATGGTGCGGCGATCTATCGGCAAATGGTGCAAACTGCCCAAGTGAGTGTCAAGCAAGTAGCTGCTCACTATGCTATTAGTTCTCTGTTTGCTAATCAAAAATCTACACAAAAGCGCATTTATTGTTACAGTCTTGATGAGATTGATTACCAGTTGCAACGTATGGGTTCCTTGACCTTGGCGGTAGGAAATTTAAAACTGGTGTCGGAAGTTACCGGGGAGAGTGAAAGTTTAGTCTTTGCTGTGCTGCATTTGGGCGGCTGGGATTTCCACTGTTGTACCCAATTATTTACCGGTAGACGTGAGTACAGTCAGTTGAAAGAAAAGCTGTTTACCTCTCTAAAACAGGGGAGTGCTGCTCACAGTATCTTGGTGATGACCAGGCTCTTTAGAGAAGAAACATTTAGCCTACAAAATCTCTTTGCTGAAGAACGTCACCGGATTATGCGCCTTCTGAGTCAGGAAACACTAACACGTTTAGACCAACTTTATACTCAGGTGTATCGGGATAATTACGGATTATTGATGGCCTTCCACCGGGATGAGTTAGAAGTACCCCAAGAGTTGCAGGTAGCTGCGGAGATTGCTTTGGGATCACGCTGTATGCTCATACTGCGATCGCTCGAGCAAGAGATCACAGACCCCATCTTGAGTTTAAATCACATTGTAGAATTAGAAGCGATCGCGACTGAAGCTAAACATTTACATTGTCGGTTAAATATTCCCGAAGGTACGCAAATATTAGAACAACTAATCATGCGCTTATTGTGGCAATTATTACATGACCTCAATGGCAGTTTTGCTACCCAAATCCAATGTTTAGAACGGTTGATTGATGTTAGCTATCAGCTAAATATCGGCATTTCTTTGCACAAGTCCCAGGAACTATATTTTAGCTGTCTGTCCACTCAAATTAGACCTTTATGTCTGACGACTTTGAAGAATACAGAAGAAAATTATCAATCTCGTCAATTGCTGAAGTTAGGACAAAAATTAGCTGTTGATGTTAGCCATGTTCTGGGTCAGTTGGAGTAGTCACAAAGCCCTAATCTGACCTAGGGAGGAAAGGCGACACGGGATGCTTTAGCCTCCCGTCAATATTTACGAACTTAAGGGAAAATACTAGACGTTGAGGGGATGCTGCTTTTCTTTACCCGGGTAATCATTATCATTGTTCATGGGTTTTACTTCCAAAAAAGCTTCTCTACCTGTAATCAATCTGGAACGACGATTCCGAGTGATATAGTTCCAAGCCCACTGAATTACCACTACTAATTTAGTGTCAAACTCGATTAAGAAGTAGATGTGAATTATTAGCCAAAATACCCAAGCAATGAAACCTGTAAGTTTGATTAGGCCTAAATCTACAACCGCTAAATTTTGCCCAATCATCGCCAAACTACCCACGTCGTTGTAATGAAATTGTGGCAAAGTGTAACCTTGAAGTCTTCCTTGAATCAGTCCAGCTACATACTCCCCTTGTTGAGTAGCTACGGGTGCAACACCAGGTAAGGGTTTACCGGTTTGATGGGAGAAGTTGGCTAAGTCTCCCACAACAAAAATGTTTTTATAACCCTTAACGCTCAAGTCCGGTTCCACAATCACACGTCCAGAAGGATCGCATTCTACACCTGTACGCTCTGCTAGGACTTTCCCCATTGATGACCCTTGTACACCAGCAGCCCATAAGACGGTTTTTGAGGGGATTTCCTGAACTTCATCGCCACTCTTAAAAGTCACGATATCATTTTCAATGTTGGTCACCCTGGTGTTAGTTCTGATCATCACACCCAATTTTCCCAAAGCTGATGTAGCTGCTTTCGATAACTTGGGCGAAATGTATGGGAGGATGCGATCGCCCCCTTGCAATAGTAGAATTTTGGCCTCGGAAGTATTGATATTGCGGAAATCTTCTTGCAGTGTTTTATATGCTAATTCTGCGATCGCACCTGCTAATTCTACACCGGTCGGACCACCACCCACAATCACAAAGGTCAACAAAGCCTTGCGTTTTTCTGGGTCAGTTTCTCTTTCTGCTGCTTCAAATGCTGTAAATATCCGGCGACGTATTTCTATAGCATCTTCCACAGTTTTTAAACCAGGCGCAAATGCTTTCCACTCATCCTTACCAAAATAGGAATGGTTAGCACCTGTCGCTACTACTAATGTATCGTAAGGGACTACCTGATCATCTAAAATAACCTCTTGTTTTTTGGGGTCAATATCACTCACCTTTCCTAACAGCACTCTTGTATTCTTGCTTCTTCTGAATACGGCGCGCAATGGTGAGGAAATATCAGCAGGTGAGAGGGTACCTGTGGCGACTTGATATAACAGTGGCTGAAATAGGTGAAAGTTGCGTTGGTCAATGAGGGTAATACTTACATTCGCTTTCGCCAAAGTCTTGGCTGTATATAGTCCACCAAAACCACCACCAATAATGACAACTTTATGTGGTGCATTCTTCCCAACTGAGACTACCATAGGAAATATTGCCTTCTGTTAAGAGCGTTAACTATTCTTAACAACTTTGTAACAAATTTATAATATATTTTGCCGTTTATTTAGAACAGTTGAAAAAATAATAACTGTAGTCAAATTTACGATTTATTTGATTTACAGCATTTCCCATGCTCGTAAGGTAGAAAGTTTTTTAGTTTTAGGGAATAGGGAACAGGGAACAGGGAACAGGGATTGGAAAGGATTGGGAAGGATTGGGAAGGATTGGGAAGGATTGGTGAACACACAAAAAATAATAAAATCCAGTCCCCTCCCCTTACAAGGACAAGACAAGGTGGACAAGGTGGACAAGGTGACAAGGGAGAAAAACAGTACAAAGTCTGTGGGCGATCGCACCCCCCAAGCAACTGGAAGAGGTAGCTTCCATGTATCTGTATAATAATCTCATGATTCATTGCACATCCCAGATCGCCTGTTTTCCAGTTACCAGGGAATTTCATGATCCAGTTGACACCATCCGTAATAGAATTAGTTGAAGAAATTGTAGCTGTTAATCAAGCCTGGAAACTAACTGCTGACATGGGTGAGCATACCTCAGCCATAGCAGAATCACTCGCGGATTTAAAGAACCGGTTACAAGTGCGACTCTTACGTACTTATGCACCCGAACAGGTTTATTTAGAAATTGATACTTCTCCAGAAACACCAACCACAGAAGAACTTTATGGGTTAATTCTACGCCAACCAATAGGTGATTATTGGAATGCTGCACATCTTCCCGTGCGTGTAGCTCAACAATTGCTGTCTTCTGAAGAAATAGCCAAATTTACAATTTAGTGGGGAGTATAGTCAAATGATTCAAGGCTTAATCAATATTTTTTGGCAAAATACTCTTTTTCATTGGAGTATTGTAATTGTTTTCCTGGTGGGAGGAATAGCCGAAGTTAGATCTATTCTTCTGTATTGGCGTTCCATACAAAGAGATCTGAAAGATAATAACGAAAATATCAAGTACCTGGAGAGCAAACAGGGAGAAATAGCTAAAGTTGAATCTATTCTTCTGGATAGGGGTTCTATAAAAGGACATTTCAAAGATAACAAAGAAAATATTAAGTCATCGGAGAGCAACCAACGTCAAGATTTAGTTATCCCAGATAATGGATCATCCTGGTTCCCGAAACATCTAGCTGGAACAAATACTCAGGGAGGTTTCCAACCCAAATTTGAGGCGGGAAAATTTGTATTATTACAATACCCAAGAATTTTAAATCCCTCTATTCCTAGCAGCTATTGGCGTTTTATACCTACCATTCTCATCGCCCTTGGTGTTTTAGGAACCTTTTATGGCATTCAGGAAGGATTATCACAAATAGACACGAGTAATATTAATCAAAACACCTCCAAGTTACTAGAAGCTAGTTCCAATCTTCTAGAAGGTATGAAAACTGCTTTTTCTACTTCATTGATGGGGTTAGGATCTAGCAGTTTATTTACTATTCTCTTAGCAGGTGGAGAAGGAATTAAACGCTTACCTAGTCAAAGATTACGCCAAAGATTAGATAGGATTGCCTTTGTAGAAAGTCCCACAAGGCTCTTATCTCGTTTTAACCTTGATGGAACTGAAAGAGCAGCAACCAGTTTAAGTAATGCTGCTGAGAGTATGAAGACCGGATTTGAAAAATTAATCCAGGTACAAAGTAAGTTAAGTCCTGATGCTATTGGTGAAAAAGTGGGAGCAGTCATGTCTCCCATTTTTAAGGAGATCGGAAAAGAACTATCAGCACTCAGAGAAATTAAAAAGGAGCAAGGTCAGGAAATATTAAGAGAGTTAATTACAGAACAAAGAGAACAATTAATCAAACCCCTCATAGCTGAACTTACCAAGAGCGCACAACTGACTCAAGAAGCTTCTCAAGCAGTTCGTGAACTCAGAGAAGAACTGGGGGGAATTTCCCAAAGTCTCAGCACATCTGTAATGACTATCCAAAAATTCCAAGAAGATACTTTATTTAAACTGCAAGAATTTGCAGTTAGCTTGCAGTCTATCTTAACTGAATTTCGTTCTGATACTCAAGGAGTAATGGAAAGGGTATCTACAGAAATTCAGTCAGCTGTAACTGCAAGTGTTGAAGCGATAAATTCCCAGAGAATTGCTTTTGAAGTCAGTTCTAATCAAGCAGCTAATACTTTTAGAAGTATTCGAGAAGATTTAGAAACCGCACTACATACCCAAGCAGAAATAGAGCGCCAAATGCTCCAGGAATTTCAAGATCGAACCCTGGCGATTATCACCACACAAACTGAAAGTATTACCACCGTTGGTCATGAAGCATCTCAATTAATGAATGGAGCCAGAGAAAACTTAATATCTACTCTCTCTAACATTGATACTATGCTGCAAAATACCCGGATCACTGTACAGGAAGAACTACAGCAATTCCGCCTGAGTTATCAAACAGCTTTACAAGAGTTCTTCAATAGCCAAAATCAGTTACTAGAAGAAACCCTAGGGGAACAGCGTCAAGGACTAGCTCAGGTTGTCAATGATTTACAGACTGCTTTTAACGAAGAATATCACAGACGCTCAACTTTAACCACACAAGTGGACGAAAGTATGAGCAGAATTGGGCAAACTGTAGAGAGGGTCAGTAATTTTGCTAATGTCACCGGTTTAACTTCGGGAGAAAGACTAGCACAAATCCAAGAAATTACCAGGGGATTGGGTCGAGAAGCTCATAGGATTGAACAAACCTATGCAGCTATGATTCAACAGTTAAATCAGGCTTTGGAAATAAGTAATCAACATTTAGTTGACTACCTAAATCAAGCGTCTGCATCTGAAAACCGGTTTTTCACCCAAGCAGATGAAGCCACTACCAAAATTTCTAATCAATTACTACAAGCTGCTAATTATCTAGTAGCTGCAGAAGCTAATCGTCGTCATCAATCTGAATCATGAATAATTTTAGCGATTGGGAACCAACACCACAAATAGAAGAGGATAACTCTAGCGTTTTACTCGCCATTGGCGATATGATGTCTGGACTGTTAATGATATTTGCGCTGTTGTTTATTACCGTTTCTTTACAGTTGAGTGAAAGATCAGAACCCAGACGTAATGTCATTGAAGAACTGATGAATACTTTCAGAGCAAATAACGTGAAGATAGACCTTGATGAAAAAACAGGAGTTATTACCTTTAAAGAAAATATCCTATTTCCAGAAAATAGCGCTCAATTAAGTGCTGCTGGGAAAAGCACTCTAAAGTCATTTATCCCGGTTTACAGTAATGTAATTTTCTCCAACCCTAAATATGAGGAAGAAATTACCCGGGTTGTGATTGAAGGACATACTAGTTCTAGTGGAAACGATAACGCTAATTTACGCTTAAGTCTGTTGAGGTCTTTTGCTGTTGCTGAATATATCTCCTCAGAGATGAAATTTGAAACTAAATCACAACTGGAGGAAAAAATCCTTGCTTCTGGAAGGGGAGAAATTGAAGCTAGTGAAGAGATTGATGACCCCAATGATAGAAAGGTAATTTTCCGGTTGCAGTTTAAGGGAGATAATTTGTCTGAGATTTTTACATCAAAATGATTTTTACAACCTAGAAAATATGATGTTAAATTTTCGCACTCTATCCTTAAGCGATCGCCAGTCACCGGAACCAACCAATTTACTCCAGTTAGTCAAAAATTTCCGCAACAGTGGACAATTCCGCCAGCTTCAGAATCTCCCCAATCTAGAAACAGATACTTTGCGTTCTTTAGATCAAATTATCGAAACCATCCAATCCGGCAATATTGACGACATTCAATACATAGAATGGGTCTATTGTCTCCATAATAAGGCTGAATGGGATAGGGCACACCCAGAAATCAGCTATACAACTTCAGCATTAATCTGGAAAGCAGCAGTTAATAACTTACCGCTCAAACAAACTTTATTATGGCGGTTGGTGTTGAATCATAGCGAGTCACAGCCAATTATCAGTGAATCCTTAGTTACAAGTTTTTCTGTGTTTATCAGGGAATCAGGAGACAGTGACGCACAAATACTACAAATCATACAAGCCATCACCCAGGATGACTATCACAGATTAGCTTTAATTGCTAGGGACGAGAATTTTACACCCCAAGAATTACTCAATAAATATAATCTTCCATCAACTAGTAATGCGGTGAGTCAGGCTTTAAACTATGTAGTGAGAATATTTTCAGACAGGAACGACCGACCAGAATGGTTACTGCGTTGTTTTGCGCAAATGTCCCACTCACAGCAATGTCAGGAAGTTAATCGTTTATTGACAACGATCGCCGCTGAAATGGGAGGCCGTTTTTCCTCAATCGTAGAATGGTTACGTCAAAATTATGGACCGCGCACTGTTAATTCTCGCTGGAGTCAATTATCACCACAAGCTCAACTAGCATTACGTGAATGGATTGGTGCTGCTACTTGGGGAGATTTTGACAGAATGATTACAGTGTTAATCAATAAGTTGAGTTCACAGTTACAAAACTTACCACAGAATAACAGGGGATATCAGGAACTAAATTATCAAAGAAACCAACTAGAAAGACGTAAAGGGTTCTGGTCAAATTATAGCGATCGCTTTGAACGTTTGCGTATTTTAGTACCCGCATCAACTAGTTGGATTAGTCAAGAATTAACACGAGATATTGATATTCTGGTAAATGATGGTAGTAATGAGACAGAAATTTGTATCTTTGACTTTGGGGATTGGTTTATTGTAGAATTCTTCCGGGGTAATGGCAGTGAAATTTTAATGTTTAACCGCAATTACTCTGCTAATGTGGAAGAAACATTATTTCAATCGACAAAGTTATCTATCTCAGATATTCGCCGTTTATATCGTTTTGGTGGTGAAATTCATGATCATGTTTTCCTCTGGCAATATTATGCGGAACAGTGGCTGAGAAAGCAACATAAGATTTACCCGAATGACGGGATAACTCGTTTTAAAGGACTTAGTTCACAATATAATCAATATACTCCGACAACCGGTTTACCCACTCCTGCAGTAGATAACCAGAGAACCCGTGAACAGAAGTTAGCACGCTGGCGACAGGATATTCAAAGAATATACCAAGGACTTGGTATAACCTTGAACAACTGGGGTAACTAGTAACATCTGAATCTATATTACCATGGTGTGTTGTCCCGCACAACGCACTATTTTTTAAACCCAAAGGAGCGCAAAGGTTTAAGATTAATTAGATTCAGCCCAAAGGTGATTAATAATTAGAAAATATTTGACCCAAAATATACTTTGTATTTTTTATACTCAATCAATGTTCTGGCAAAAAACAGCTATTTATCTTGACTTAATTAATAGAATGTGCGTGTCTGGGAAAAAGATCAGCGATACCAGATTTTTAGAAGTCATGGTAATTTAAGCTTTAGTTGATAAAATCTATGGGCTAGCAGGATTACTGATATGCCTAGATCCCTTAATTCTTGAATTGGGGTAAAACTGTCCCTTATAAATTTTTAGGTCTACATTGACAAATGTCTAAAAATGTCAACTCCCAAGAGTTAAAACCTGATCAACTCAATGATCAACCTCCTGCGGAATCTCAAACAGCAGTAAAGCTGGAAGCAGATAAACGCAGTTCACTAGAAACTGGTTTATCAAAGGATACAGCATTTGTAGCTGCGCCTAGAGCCATTGAAGTGATTTTTGACCCCGGTAATCGCTCAATTCTGCTCTATGATGGCAAGAATCTTGTCAAACTAGCCTCTTTATATGCATGGCTATCTGGGAATCGTAAACCAATACGTATGAATGATCAATCATCTGTTGTTGAAATTCATACCTCAGATGGTAGTTCTGAATATAATGGTACTCGCTATTTGATCGGCGAAGCAGCCTCCAGACAACCCCGCTACGAACGGGTGTACAACCGTCCTAAATTTGATGAATGCTTACTTTATCTGCTACCCTGTATCGGTAAACTTTTCCCCAAAGAAAAAGCTCTGACTCTAGCGGTGAAAGTCAATGCTACAGAAGCTGAACTTCATCAAAATCTTTTGGAGCAAAAGCTCAAGGGAAAGACAGAAGCTACTATTGATGGACGGGATATCTCACTTACGGTGGAGTCTGTGACCGTTTTTGAGGAAGGTTTGGGAGCTTGGTATCTGCTTAATGATTCTGAACCTCAAATCAAAGGCCACTATACAGGAGTGCTAAATTTGGGCGGAGCCACTATTGACTCTATTTTGGTGGATTATGATGGCTATGTTTTAACAGAAGCCAGTTTGAGAAGTCCTAAGGGGGGTACATTTGACCTGGCCACGGAAATTAGACGCGTCATTACAGCTGACCGAGCAGATATGGCTTATCTAGAGGCCGATGTAATTATGAATTGTCTGGAGTTCAATGATTATGTCATTGATGGTTATGATTTCTCGTCTGTTGTCAGAAATGAGATAGATAACTGGTTTAAGTCGGTGATGGGAAAAACTCAAGCTGTCTGGTCTACTTACTTCCATAAAATTTCTCGCTATATCCTCACCGGTGGTAGTGCTTATCTAGTTATTGATAAAGCTGCTCGTTCCCCCAAGTTCCACGTTACCCGTAACCCAGTATACGATAATGTTATAGGTCTCTATGGACGACAAAAAATTAATAGCTAATATGGACTTGGTCAGGAAAAAAATTGCTCGACGTAGGTTTCAAAAACGTTCCGGTTCAAACCATGTCTGGAGTATGACCGCTACTATCAAGGAAGAAAATTATGATGTGGTGTTAACCGAAGGTGACAATAGCGAAACTGACAGCGTGTCTAAAGTCGTTAACCGTGCATTAACTTTGATGCAAAGATTAATGGACTCTACCCAAACCGATACGTTTTCCGAAGCCATGGATCTCGCCCTTCGACTGGTGAAGCAGGCTAATGTGTCTACTGTCAAGGAGTCTGAGAATGTTGTCCCTCAAAGAGATAATCATTCCCACACAAACACTGATTTTGTTGATCCTGATTTTTTGAATGTCATGGGATAGCCAAACTCAGCTTTTAATTCAGGATAAATTACTGAAAACGTCGCCGAAAGCGGGGGTCAAGTTTATCTGTTTTTTGCTGATTACAGGTGAAACAGAGGGTCTGTAAGTTGCTGATATCGTTCTGACCACCACGAGCTAGGGGGACAATATGGTCAACTGTCAGCTTAGTTTCTGAACTTGTTTTACCACAGCTTTGACATTGATATTTATCTCTTGCAAATACGTATTTTCTCACTGAGGAGGGAATGGGAATCCGGGGAGTTTTATTCATGAGTTACCCTCAGTTCCGGAATCAGCGAGAATCTGCTGAAAATCTTCATTGCTAATTACAGGTAACAAGTGATCGTACAACTGCATAGATTGTAAACAGTTATTAATATGGGAGACTGCTGTGTTATAACCCTCAATTTTTTCTTTAACAACATTCAGTAAGCGTTGATTACTCAGAATTTTGTCTTCTGCTTCCTGTTGTAAAGTTTGTTCTAAATAAGCACGAGCTTGGGAGTATTGCTGTAATATATGATCTTCTTGCTCTTGTGCCATGGCTAATAATTGCCTCTTGAGGATGGTGTTGATAGTTTGACGCAAAGATTTACAAACTGTCTGGGAAACCTTGGGTTCAAAATCCAACTTTAACAACTGTCTAATTGCTGGTTCAGCTTCTACCATACTTTGAGAATCGTAACTTTGGGAGGTTTGCAGCAAAGTTTGACGAAATTGATATATAGAAAAAGTCCCCTCATCGTAAAATCTCGGACTTTCTCGCACAAAGCGATCGCATTCTGCACTAGCTGCATTATCCAAAATCACTGAGACGTTTTTGGCGGTAGCTTTCACCTGTTCCTCAATCCCCCCATCATTACCTAATAAACGATACAATTGACGATAGTATTCTGATTTGCGAATCTTTTCAATTAATTGCCTAAACAAATTATTTACTAATTGTTGACAACATTCGCTCAAAATATCTTCTAACTCGTTTGCTAAATAATAAAACGCTTCTACTAAAATCGCTAGTAAAGGCGCAGTGGAATTGCGGGGATGGCTACGGGTAGAACGTTGATAAGCATCAGCGACGGAAAATGTGTTTAGTAACTCATCTAAACGCCGAATCATCCGCCCTTGTAGTTGGCGAAAATCAGCCTCAAAAGTATCACAGGAATTATTAATTATTAGGTTGACCTCTTCTGTGATGTGCTGACCAAATTCTTTAGATACTTGCTGGAGTTGCTGATTCAGCCGTTGTAACTCCTGCGCCTTCATCCCCTCAATTTCTCGCGGTTGACTATCTAGTTTTATGTATTCAGTTTGATAATGTTTTTTTAGTTTAATACAAACATCTTCTAAATCATCCGCCAAATTTTCAAATAGCTGTGGGCGCTTTTCTTCTACCAAATATTTAGTAATCGCTGTGCGAAATTCCTCAATACCACTATCTTGAATTAGCTGATTAATTAAAGGCGCTCCCTGCTCTGCTAAAATTCTGACATAATTCTCATTGGGAGTTTCATAACTGTTTACCGAAATGCGAAAATGACTGGATGAGAGCTTACCGGAATTAGCACAGTAGCGGTTAAACTCATTAATAAATTGCGGTGTTTCTTCTCTCCCATTGCTACTTTTAACGGTATCTGCAAAAACAGAATCTAACCCAAATCTATCACTGATATTTGTATGTTTAATCTGACTGCCGTAAAATCCCAGTAATCCACTGGTTTTATAAACCCTAGGAGCATCACGAAACTCTTTACTAATTAAGTCATCTAAGCGCTGCCTTAACTGGTTATTATACCAGGTTTCATCAATGCGGTTGAAAGTGTAGAAAATGCGATCGCGTATTCCCCCATTGTCTCGCATTATTTCTAAAAGTTCCGTTTCCTCCTTGGTCATATCACCAGCAGCAGCAGGTTTTAATACACACACCACCGCTGATGTATCTGGATGTTGAATTTTAGCATAAGTTAACTGTGCATCCTTCTCCACCGGTGCATCAATACCAGGAGTATCAATAATTACATTTCCATCTTCTAACAGGGGATGATTGCAGTAATATTCAATTCGTTTTAAAACAGAGCTATTACTACCACGCCGCGCATATCCCGCAGCTTCCTTAATATTAGAAAAATTAAATTGCTCCATGGAATATGTAGCATTATTCATCGTTTGAATATGTTGACGATTTGCCTCATACCCCTCAAGTAGTAATATTAAAGCCTTCCCTTGTTTTGCTCGTTCCGATTTACTTTCTCCACCTTCTTGCTGAATAATAGCATTACAACCTTGACGCAGTAAATCAATAATTTCAGTTTGGTTAATATTAGCTCCTGTTTGAAATCCCAACTTTTCACATAAAAAACTGGCTTGTTCCCGAATTTCTACTTCACTTAAAAAGGTTAAAACCACCCTTTCCTGATCTAATGGTGCATACTCAATTCTGCATTCTGTACCTGTAGCGTGTCCTTCTGCACTGTATAGTAATTCCCGTTCTAGTAGTGCATTAATCAACATCGATTTACCCGCACTAAATGCACCTGCAAAGACAATTTCAAACTGCGGTGAAACGACTTTTTCCAGAGAAGTTTGTACAGATGTAATATCTTCAGATCGCAAAGGTGGCTCTTGTTGCAACAGTTGTAATACAGTTTCAACTTGCTCTTTTAAATTTTCACACTGGGTAGGGATGTTGGACATGATTCTTTATCTATAATTATCTAAGTATTCAGCCTGTATACGATTCAGTAGGAATCGTATATTATTTTTCCTATGCACCAAAGCAACTATCGCACCACAGGATAAGTCATCACAGACTTCACCGTGGCTATACCTGTGTTTTCCTCTTCTTTCTTCTTTTCCTTCAGCTGGGAGTTGAGCGCCTCCACTTCCCGCGAATAGTCCCATGTCTTCCTTTTAACTAAATATGCATTTACATCACGAGTTTTAATTTTTCCCCCATGCTTCTCAATCAGGGTAACCAGATTAGGCTTTAACTCCTCCAATTCCTGCTCTAGAGTCGCCTGCATCTGCTTAATTTCCCGATATCTATGAAAATACTCAGACTCATCATACCCTAAATCAACTAGGGGTAACTCAGGCTCAGTTAAGTTTTTATTTAGTGGTGGTTGGAACTTTTGAATATTCTGGTATTCCCAGTCATGCAAATCATCTACATCATCCCAATTTAAGTAACATATCCACTGACCGCCATTACTTTTAAAATCCCCAGTCCGCTCATGGTTTTGGTGTCTCTGTCTTAAGCTACTCGTAGAAATACCAACATACCAAACCCTGTAAGCATCATCACATATAAAGTAAATACCTGGTGAATCAGGTAAATTATGGTGTTCACCTAGCATCACCTTAGCTAGTTTTTTAATTATTATCTCCATCACACAACTTCATTAATTCCAGTATTTAAAAATACTAGCATCTTGAGTATAAATAAAAAAATACCTCTAAAGATAGATTTCAAATCCTCAAAAAGAGGCATTGCGCCTTGATTTTAATCCTTCCCGTTCCTCCATACTGGCAATAAAGTATCTAAATTTACTATATTTTGTTGAAATTTCTGAGTATTTTTCCATAGCACAGTAAACCCACCAGCACCCAGCCTATATTGGGGAAACAGCCGATAACAAGGAATATCAGTTAAATGAGATTGATATTCCCCTAAATAACTAACTGTAACTGGTTGAAAATCAGGGAACCGTGACATAAACCATTGACAAACCTCCTCATTTTCCTCCGGAGAGTAAGTACAGGTCATATAAGCAAGATAGCCCTGGGGTGCAACTAATTGAGCCGAATTAGCTAGAATCCTCTTTTGTCGATTAGCACTTTTATTAATCGCTGTGGGATGAAAACAGCCAGGGGCTTTTTCACCTTTAGCGACTAAAGATTGTCCAGTACAAGGCGCATCAACTATAACTAAATCACTAGATAATGGGATTTGCTCCGTAAAAATACTAGAATCTCGACTCACCACAGTACAAGGGCTAACTTGACAACGCTTTAAATTAGAAATCAGCATCCCTAAACGTTTACCAATGACCTCATTACAAATTAGTAAATTAGGTTGCAAAGCTTTCCAAGCAAAAATACTCTTACCCCCAGGGGAAGCACACATATCAAAAACCAAATTCACCGACTGGGGAATCATTAATAAAACTGTAGCCGCAAACACAGAAGAAAAATCTAAACAATAAAAATCACCTTGTTGATGCAGAGGATGTTTACCAGGCTTTTCTCCTAATGATAAACGCTGCACAAAATCTGGTTGCCAATTTATTGATGATTCTACGGTGAAAGGTGATAAATTAAGCTGATTTTTACACCAAATAATTGCCGGGTTAAAGGGTTGAGGATTCATTAATGAATCAATAAACTGTTCTTGTTTATCAGGGTTTTCAAACAACCGGCGCGAGAGTTTAAGTAATAAATTTGATGGTTTTTCCATTAGTAAAAATGTGACAGAAGAACAATGCTATAGATGGTCTTGGCTGCATACTGAAAATATCATGACCGGTTAATCCAACTGAATCAAGAATGTTTGCTCCTACTCAAGACCTGAGTCCTGGGTTGAGGGAGTCAAGTCGCCAAAATTGTTCGGAGATGATGATAAATGTTCGATAATTTCCCGGATAAATTACGCCGAGAAGCGCAATTATGGCGAGATGAAGGGCTAATTAGCGCTTCCCAGTACGAAAACTTAGCAGAACGTTATCGATTTAAGAACCTAGAAGCAGCATCACGCGATCGCTTTGTGGTCACTGTGATTGGTATAGGTAGTATCCTCTTGTGTTTAGGTATAATTACCTTCATAGCCACAAATTGGCAATCATGGTCACGAGAAGTCAAATTTATCTTGATGATCAGTTTATTTCTCTCCACTAGTATCACGGGTTTTTCTACATGGGTAGAAGCTAAATCTGGGAACAACGACAAGAGAAAACAGCAACAAAGTAAACGTATTTTGGGAGAGGGATTACTAATTTTAAGTGCCTTCTTTTTAGGTGCAAACATATTGCTCATGGCACAGATTTTCAATATTAGCGGTTCCATGGCAGAACTGTTTTTAGCCTGGGGATTTGGCGTTCTAGTCATGGCCTACAGTTTGTGTTTAAACTCCCTGGGAATTATGGCCATTATCCTCAGCCAAATCGGTTACTGGGCGGGAAGAGAAGACTTTGGGGTTTCCACAGTTGACTGGAATTGGGTAAGTTTGGCAGTTCGACATATGCCCTTATTGTCATGGTTACTATTTGTACCCTTAGCATATTTTTGTCGCTCTCGCTTGATTTTTGTGGTAGCAGCCTTTGTCTTTGCTGGTACTTTGCAGTTGAATCTCAATCCCCTACCACTGCTGAACCTGGACAATATAGCCCCTTGGGTGGCCTCCTTTGCCTTTGCACTGCCACCTGCATTATTCTGGAGTTATGACGATTTACTTTTCCCCACAGTCAATTACAGGTTATTTCAACCTCTGGCGCGTAACCTGGCATTGATATTTTTTGGACTAGTCTTTTATGTCTTGTCTTTCCGTTGGCAATGGGTAGCCCCAACATTGAATACCTTGATGCCAAATAGTAACAATAATCTATTCATGTCTCTGCCTGTAATCGATTTAGGGGTTCTCAGTGGTTTAGCAGTATTACAATGGTTATCAATGCTGCGTCTGCGAAATAACCCCCCCCGCAGGGAAGTGATTTTTACTCTTGCTGTTGTTACTACCTTTTTGGCTTTCATCATTATTACACCTTTCTGGCATTTAGCTATTACCCGCATTGATGAATTAGGCAGTTTCATCTTTAATGTACTTTTCGCCTTCTTAGCATTCGGGTTAATCCGAGAGGGATTAAAGTTAAACAACAGGAGCAGATTTTGGGGAGGTATGCTATTATTAACCTTACAAATTATTAGTAGGGTTATAGAGTATAATACAGACCGACTTTTTCAGTCCCTGGTATTTGTGATCTGCGGTTGGGCATTAATTACTGCCGGACTTTGGTTTGAACGTCGCTTACCTAGTAAATCCAGTTCCTAATTAAAGTTTGGTCACAATTAGGGACATTCAAGTGGGTGGGTGGTTTACCCTTTTTAGAGAATCTCTGCGTCAGTCCTAATTCTGGTAGTTCATCCAGACGCAATTTTGACTAATAACTCTTCATCTTAGGACTAGGCTCATGAGAAATGATTCCTCTGAATCGACTGGAAAGCAATCACCTAGAACATTATCCCCTGAAGTGGAATTTTCTGAGAAGCTGAGTTTTAAAGATTACGTCACTGCTAGTGAACAAAAAGCGAACCAGCCTCTACCTTTTTGGCGGCTATTAGTTCCCCTCTTAATTCAAACGGGAATTATCCTGGCCGTTCCCACCCAAGCAATGTATACTAGCATTGCTGGTAGGGATGTAATCCTGCAAACACTGGCTCAAAACCCTAATAATGTGGTTCAAGATTTTTTTCTCACCTTGGAATACAATATATCCCGCGTGGACAATTTGAGAAGGCTTCCCGGTTGGAATGATTTATTCAGAAGCAATCAGGGGAGAAACAGACAACTTCTCCCTGGGACTAACTTATACGTGATATTGCAAGAGCAACAAATTTCCTCCGGTCGTGGTGTTCCCAGTCCTTGGCGACCCATCAGGGTGACTAGCAATTTACCCGAATCTCTTCCCAGCAATCAAGTCGCTTTAAGAGGTGTCTATCAAGATAATGCCATTATCTACGGAATAGAAACATACTACCTCCCAGAACAACAAAGGCAGCAAGTTAGTAACGATATTTTCCAAAGCGTCCGGCAAACTAGAGGAAATAGACCCCCACAAATTCGACCAATTACCGTTAGAGTCAAAGTAGACCCTCAAGGTAATTCTGTACCCGTTAGTTTGTGGGTGCGCGATGCTTACGGCGATCGCGGCTATCGCAATTATCGCCTTTAATCCTCATGGCGTAAATTCCATGCTACACCGCCCGCCGCCCCTGCGCCTGCTACCAAACCTGTAGCCATTCCTTGGATAGTTCTTTGTATGGGGTCTTGTGTGAGACAATCACTAGTCACAGTCTGAGATTGCAAGCAAGAATTACTTTCTGCCCAGCTGGATGTACCCCCTAGGATTACACCCGCGAGACTACAGGAACAAACGAGCAACAACAGGCGCTTGGTTTTTCTATCCATGGATGGATGCTTTCAAGGTGAGGATGAGATAACTAACCTCAACTAATGTACACCTGTTTCTCTAAATTGACCACTGATTCATCCGTAAAAAAATACTTGTACTTAGTTACGTCCTGTGCCCATGACTTTGTGAATTAAGTCCAGGTGTTGGGGTAGGCAGACTCGTCGCAAGTCGTAGCGACTGACGATTTCCTGGCGCGCATTGTCCCGTATTTGTTGCATTCTGTTGGGATGTTCCAGCACCTCACCTATGCGATCGCATATATCCCCTGGGCTAAAATTGCACATACAGAGCGTACTTGAGCAATTCGCTTGTAGCTATAAATACCCTAAATTTTGCAGGTTAATTTTAGTGATTGTGAGTTTCTAGAGTTATTGTTTCCCAAGGACTCAAACCACAACCGCCTCTGCAACACCACCTTGCATTTTATGCATTGCATCCAGTAAGCTTTGCAGTTGCTGGTCGGCTTTCAAGACTGCTAAACCCCTTACAGTTATCTTACCCGGAGAGTAAACAAAGCGGGTCTTGAGATGTTCTGGTAAGTTGGCTGCTAGTAAATTCCAAGCCGGTTCTTCCATGGGAGTTTCTAAAACAATGTGTTGTTTATTCTCTGGTTTAATGCGGCTAAATCCTAACTTTTTCGCTACCTGTTTGAGTTCCATTACCCGTAAAAGTTGATTAGCCGGGACTGGTATGGCACCATAGCGATCGCCCCACTCCGCCGTGATATACTTTAATTCTTCTGGAGATTTTGCCGCCGCCACTGCCCGGTAAGCACTCATCTTTTGATCCACGTCGGGAATATAATCAGATGGAATAAATGCTGTGAGGTTGAGGTCAATTTGAGTATCATCAACTTTGGGTATTTCTTGTCCGCGAATTTCTCGAATCGCCTCTTCTAACATTTCCATATACAAATCAAAGCCGATGGCTTCCATTTGACCTGATTGTTCTGCACCTAACAAGTTACCCACACCTCTGATTTCCATATCGCGCATCGCCAGTTGATACCCCGAACCAAGTTGGGTAAATTCCTGAATCGCCCGCAGTCTTTGCCGTGCTGCATCAGATAAATTTTCTTGCTTGGGATAGAATAACCAAGCATGGGCTTGTATTCCCGCCCGTCCCACACGACCACGCAGTTGGTATAATTGAGATAACCCGAAACGGTGAGCATCTTCAATTAAGATTGTGTTGACTCGGGGAATATCTAAACCAGATTCAATAATTGTTGTACAGACGAGAATATCCGCTTCACCATTACTGAAAGTCAGCATAGTTGATTCTAAATCGCTTTCATCCATTTGACCATGAGCGATCGCAAACCTCGCCCCCGGTATCATTTGCCGTAAATTAGTTGTCAGTTCTTCGATGCCTTCCACCCGTGGAACTACATAAAATATTTGCCCTCTTCTGTCTAATTCCTGACGAATTGCCGTGCGCACCATTTCCGGGTTTAATGGCGCTAGGTGGGTTTTAATAGCTCTTCTGGTAGGAGGTGGTGTGGTAATTAAACTCATTTCCCGAATCCCTGACAGAGACATATATAAGGTACGGGGAATGGGAGTAGCCGAAAGTGTGAGGACATCAACTTGAGTTTTTAAGGTTTTAATTTTTTCCTTTTGATTCACCCCAAACCGTTGCTCTTCATCCACCACCAACAGTCCTAAATCACGAAAAGTGACATTCTTACCTAAAATTTGGTGTGTACCGACAACTATATCTAATTCCCCCGTGGCTAATCGCTTTTGAATGGTGCGGCGTTCTTCAGCACTGCGAAAACGATTCAGTAAGCCAATAGTTACCGGGTAAGGAGCAAAGCGTTCTTTGAGGGTGTGGTAGTGCTGCTGAGTCAAAATTGTCGTGGGTGCAAGTAGTGCAACTTGCTTACCCGCAGTGACAGCCTTGAAAATAGCCCGAATTGCTACCTCTGTTTTACCAAAACCCACATCCCCACAAACTAAACGATCCATGGGGCGATCGCTTTCCATATCTCGTTTGACATCTTGTACAGCTTTGAGCTGATCTATAGTCGCTTGGTAGGGGAATGAGTCTTCCATTTCTTCTTGCCAAGGCATATCTTGGGGATAACTATAGCCTTGTTGTTTAGATCGAGCTGCGTACAGTTTTAGCAAATCCACCGCCAACTTTTTGATGGCCTTACGAACTCGGTTTTTAGTATTTTCCCAAGCCTTACCAGTCATTTTGTGCAGTTCTGGTGGTTTGTCCCCCGTGCGACGAAACCGAGATAAAGCAGCGACTTGATCAGCAGCAACTCTGAGGATACCGTCAGCATACTGCACCACCAGATAATCACGGGTTTCATGATTAATAGTTAAGCTTTCCAACTTCATAAACTGACCGATTCCGTGACTTTTGTGCACTACATAATCACCTTGACGCAGCTTATTGGGGTCTACTTGCTTGGAAGTGGCTTGGCGACGCTTGCGGATATATCCCGGTGTGGCCAGGGAATGCTGTCCGTAAAATTCCCGATCGGTGATGACTATCAGTCGAAATGTAGGTAGGATAAAACCTTCTAGTTCCGCTAAACCGGAATACTTTATGGCTGTAGGTATATGGTTAATTTGTAATTTATCAATTGCTTGGTAGTCCCGCGGATTGGGGACAAATTGCGCCGGACAATCGTGTTCTTGTAGTAGAGAGACAGAACGGGAAGGTTGGGCAGAAATCAGCCAAATGGAGAAATTGCGATCGCGTTCTTGTCGCAGAATGTCCGCCAGCTTGCCAAATTGGTGTGGTGTTACCGGCAATGAGCGGCTAGCAAGATTTATACCACTGTTCTCTTCGGCTAATTCAGATAAATATAAAGTTTTAAACTTAGTTACATCTATGAGGCATTCATCAAAAGACCGATGAATTTTGGGTAACTCTGAGAAAATCGGGCTAGATTCTTCCCTATGACTCATACCCCATTGTTCCTGGGCATTTTCTACCCAGCGATCGCTATGTGCACGACACTGTTCTGGTTCATCAACAGCAATCAGGGTATTTTCACTTAAATAATCTAAGAGTGATGCTGGTTTTGTGAAAGCCAACCCCAGAAAACGACGACTCCCTTCTAGAAGTTCCGAGTCTGATTTCCCCTCAACCTGATCTTGTAATGCTTCCCAGACAATAGGAGCAAAACTAGTAGGAGTCAGGGTAAGTTGGTCAATTTTATCAAGGGCAGAACGTTGACTAGCAGCATCAAATTCGCGTATTTTCTCAATCTCGTCACCAAACCACTCTAATCTAACTGGCATTCCCGAAGAAACAGGAAAGACATCGATAATATCACCGCGCCGACTCCATTGACCTTCTGTTTCCACCAGTGGTACTCTTTCATACCCCAAATTGGTAATTTTTGCCCCGAAGGTATCCAGGTCAAACTCCATCCCCCGCTTCACCGTCAGACAGAAAGGTATAAAAGCTGCTGGTGGTGGTAAATGGGGTTGTAACGCCCCAGCAGTAGCGACAATTGCAAGATTGGTGTTGCTTTCCCCCTTCCCATTTACCAAATCAGCCAGAACTTGCATCTGTCCCCAGGTCATTTCCGTTTCCGGGTCAAAGGGTTCATAAGGAGACGCTTCGGAAGTGGGGTAAAAATGCACCGTCTGCCATCCCATAGCCTCCAACTGTGCATAAGCGCGTCCGCCTTCCTCCAGAGTTGGAACTACTACCAATAAATTTCTGCCAGAATTTTGGGCCAATGCTGAAGCTATTAGACCTTTGGGTAGGCGAGAAATGCCATTTAACCGCAATTCTTGTTGGCGATTTAACTGAGAAAGTAATTCAGTGTTGAGAGGCGATCGCCCCAAGGCGCGCACAATAGAAGAAAATGCCATAAGTTTTACTACAGGAGGAAGTCCTTAAAAATCACAGAAATTACAGTTAGTTTATATTCACCATTTTAAGAGTGTTCCAGCCGTTATTAACTTCACTTACAGAATTGTCCTCACTTACCTGGAGCCAGAGGGGTCATGACCAATGACATTTTTGTACATCTGTGGTTAATTTTTCTTATTAATTCTCGACAATCACCAACACAGCGGTAAAAGCCCTCCTATGATTACTAAATACTAAAAGGTGTATGAGCTTCTCACCTTCACCTAGATTCAGTGGCAATTCTCAAAAATGTCCTCCATCACGTTTGAAATGTTGGTCCTTTTGGCGCTAATTATAGCTAATGGTGTATTTTCTCTGGCGGAGATGGCAGTGGTCTCGGCAAGTAAACTTAGGTTACAGCAGCTGGCGAATCAAGGAGATGCCAAAGCCCGGGTAGCCTTAGCACTAGCTGAGTCGCCAAATGATTTTCTCTCCACCATTCAATTAGCAATTAACCTCTCAATTATCCTCACAGGGGCTTGGTTAGGAGCAATAATCACAACTAGAATATCAGTATATATACGTCTGATTCCATTCTTGGCATCTTATAGTCAACCCCTAGCTTTCGCGGTAGTAGTTGTCATAATTACCTATTTTTCCATGATTATTGGTGAATTATTACCAAAACGTCTGGCATTAAATAACCCAGAAGCAATTGCCAAGTTTATCGCTATTCCCATGCAACGCCTAGCCGCATTTACTTCACCATTGGTGTATTTCCTCAGTGCTTCTACTGATATAATAGTGCGAGGATTGGGGATGACGCCCCATCTGGGTCCACAGGTTACGGAGGAAGAAATTAAGATTTTAATTGAACAGGGAACGGAAGCCGGAACCTTTGAGGAGGCGGAACAAGATATGGTTGAGCGAGTTTTTCGTTTAGGCGATCGCCCTGTGAGTTCTTTTATGACACCCCGTCCTGATATTGTTTGGCTGGACTTAGAGGACTCACTGGAACAAAACCGCCAAAAGATCATTGAAAGTGCCTATTCTAGGTATCCAGTTTGTCAGGGAGGATTAGACAATGTTTTGGGGATAATTCCAGTTACCGACTTACTAGCCAGGTGTTTCCGCAGTGAACCCATGGACTTAACAGTGGGATTGCGGCCACCTGTCTATGTACCAGAAATCACACGCGGTTTAAAAGTATTGGAATTGTTTAAACAAACCATTACTTACATGGCTTTGATAGTGGATGAATATGGTGTAATTCAAGGATTAGTAACTCTTAACGACATCATGAGCGAAATCGTCGGTGATGTTCCAGAGGAACCGGGGGAGGAAGAACCCCAAGCAGTACAACGGGAGGATGGTTCCTGGCTCTTGGATGGAATGTTATATATAGATCAGTTTTATGAACTTTTTCATCTTGAAGAGTGGGAAATTGGCGAAAGAGGTAGCTATCAAACATTGGGTGGTTTTGTGATCAATCATCTTGGTCGTATTCCTGTAGTTGCAGACTATTTTGAATGGCGGGGGATGCGTATTGAAGTTATGGATATGGACAGTAACCGGGTTGATAAAGTCCTGGTCATCCCAAAGTTAGATGACGAGGTAGAGATTAGGGAGAATGATGATCCTCACCTTTAAAACATCCAGGGCAAGAAGCGCATCTCAAATGCTATTGACAATTGGACAATTTTATGATGTGCGTGTTCTGTAAGCATTTCAAATGCTACCAGTCAATCAGAATAGTTACAAACTCTTCAGATATGGTCGATTGTTGCTTAACAATTGAGATGACAAATTCTACTCAAATATGCTTGAATCGCCCTCTGGGTAGGCAAATCACATAAAGTTCATTTGGTCAAAGATTGTTAAGATGCGCTTACCGTGTTAAAACATCCTCTTAGAGGATGTTTGGAAAGTTTTAGATGGTGACTTTATACACTTGCAGATCCCCCCTAACCCCCCTTAATAAGGGGGGAACTAGAATCAAAGTCCCCCTTTTCAAGGGGGATTTAGGGGGATCTAAAATTTTTGATACATCAT
>NZ_JANQDG010000021.1:0-20329 GCF_029891665.1 Anabaenopsis sp. FSS-46
CCTGTCATTTCAGCAATCTGTGCTTCTATCTCAGCATCACTAAGAGGTAATGCGTTGAAGTTCCCACTAGTACCTGTCATTTCAGCAATCTGTGCTTCTATCTCAGCATCACTAAGAGGTAATGCGTTGAAGTTCCTACTAGTACCTGTCATTTCAGCAATCTGTGCTTCTATCTCAGCATCACTAAGAGGTAATGCGTTACTAGTTTTCTCAATCAAAATTAATGGAGAAAAATGCTGTACAGAGTCATTGCTGTATTGATATTTATCCTTATATCCAGTAAAGCCCTTTAGTTGAGCAATTCTGTCGCCAACTTCTAGATCAGCGCGAATCCAGTCCGAATCCCAACCTGAATAGTTATCTTTACAATAAAGTAAGTGAGGCGCATAAAAGTACAAATTAATTAAAGTTGCTTTAGCGCACCATTCGTTATCGGTGTAACCGATGGCATTAGTCGTATAGTTGGATGCGGCCAATAATAACCGCCCTGATTCTACATTTGGATCTAAGAAAAGTTCTTCACTGCTAATAGCGTTACTACTTTGAGATTTAAATTGCTTTTCACACCAGCGACGGGCTTCATCAATTGAGATGCTAAATTCATATGATTCTTCATCATCGCTTAATTCCTCTAGAATTGCTCCAAAGTAATCACATGGGTAAAGCAGAAGGAGTCTTAAATTTATTACTTGCATTAAGCGATTGTGAGCAGTACGACGATATTCTGTATTTGCACCTTTCAGGTAATCCCTTGTTTGAGGGAAGTTACTTACAGATGGATGCCCTAAACTCCATAACAACCAGTCAAAGAAATAATGCACTGCTCCCCATTTATTCTCAGAATTAAGGATATTGGGTTCGATTTGATTAATGCAGTGATAGAGCATTTTTTTTACAGATTCATGGCGGGAACGAAAGTCTAATTTAGACCAAGCATCCTTAGCAACCCGTTTATTATTTTTAGTTTCCTCCCAAAACAGCCACCGCCCATTAATTTCTGTTTCGATAAAAGCTAGTGGTTGTAATAGCCAGCCAGCTTCTTGCCCCATCGCTTTATAATCTTCCGGAAAATCTTCGGAAATTAGAGTACTTCGCCGAGTTCCGCGAAAAGGAACAGAAATGCCCATTAATCCCTTGGGTTTTTCTCCAGGCATACGATTAATTAATAAGTTGGGTTGAATAGGCGGTGCATCAACGAGGTGTTCACGATAGGCATTTATTGCCTCTTTAGTCTCTCTGTGTGGCTTGAATGATGGGGTACGAAAAATTCTTTTCCCAGGAATTTCTTCAACTGATTCAGGGAAAATAAATTCCTCAGCTACAGATTCTGGCTGAAGTAATTCATGGTTATGAATCTTATTAATTTTATAGATGTTTGATAATTCTTTTGTATCTTCGTTAAATGCAGCTAATGCTGCTTGTACCTCGGCTAATTCATCACCGGTTGGCAAGGGCTTAGTAGCTTCCTCAATCAAAATCAAATGACCAGGGGTAAGAATATCTTGGCTAATGAGGGTAGATCCTCCCTGTTCTGGTACGGAAACAAAATGCTCATCCATTGTTTCCAGGTCAATGTAACTGAAATGGACATCATAAAATTCCATACCGCCAATTTTCTTTAACTGTTCCTTCACCCGTCGGCGCACTCGCAGTGCATATACTAGAGCATCATGTACATCTTGTTTACTAAATGAACCATCGGGGAAAAGTAATTTTAGTAATCCTGATACAGTTTTACGTACTGCTTGCACGTCCCGTTGTTTGAGGTTATTACCCAAGCGAAAATAGCGGTCAATCGCATCGGCAAAACTGCGTTTACGCATTTCCCGCAACCACTCTGCTAAATAATCAACAATAAAACCATATTGATTGGTAAAATTCTCTGGGCTGAATTTGGGAATTTCCCAACCGGGAATATAGGCGTGAAAGCGGTCAAAAAAGGTAGTATCAATCATGGCTTCAGGAAATGGAGCCAATAAATGAGAGGTTTTTACCAAGGATTCTACGCTTTGATCAATATTACCCACAAAAACCATAGAAGCATTAGCGGGAATTTCTACCTTACCCCGTGTAAAGGAACCTGAAGCCATGTAGTCTTTCATGATTTGTACACCATCATTGTCATGAAAGCTGATACCGGCGACTTCATCAAAAGCAACTACATCAAATAAACCGACCAATCCCACGCGCCGGGTGGACATATTATAAAAAAGATTGGCTACTGTGGTTTTACCGCCAGAAACAAGGATGCTGTTGGGAGAAACTTCTTTATAAACGTGGGATTTACCTGTGGAACGGGGGCCAAGTTCACAGCAGTTATAATTATTCTCGCAAAGAGGTATTAAACGCGCGAGTAAATGCCATTTTACTTCGTCGCTCACAATAGTTGGTTCTAGTCCGGTTGACCTGATTAACAGGTCAATCCATTCATTGCGGGTAAAAGCTGGACGACATGCAAACAGTTCATCCATATCTACATTAGGCATTTGAATGGGTTTGAGACTGGCGACAATAAAAGGACTAGGTTTTGTCCCTCCTTCGTACTCCATTTGTAAAATACACCAAATTCCACTTCCTAGGAGTTTAGAATTTAGTTTCACAGTTTCTGGGTCAATTACTACACCTTTAATACCTAGGTTGGTTAAGGTACCTTGGTAAATATCATCTTTTTCGTTGAGTGTGACGTTTACTTGGTCAATGATTGTAAAACGTCCTAGTTCTCTAATTTTGGATTTGACTAGCTCCGCTTCATCAGGACGAACATAATTTTGAGCTAGGATATTTTTGACACGAGTAACGCCTTCTGCAATAGTAGTTTCTTCATCTGTGGCACAGTACATACCCAATAGATACTCCAGCACATAGACGGGTACATTTGCACCTTCTTTGATGCGCTTTGTCAGGTCTTTCCGTACTACCTTACCAGGATAAATGTTGTTTAGTTTTTGGTTAAGGTCGTCCATGGGGAAAAGGGGAGAGGGGGGAAACTCAAGATTTGGGGTTATGATTAAAAATCACCAAAGTCATTGGCAATACCTAAACTAATTATCCATGTTTCTCGCAGCAATTCGCTCTGGTCATCTGCATCTTTGACAATTAAATAAGCCCTAGTGGGAGGACTAGCGGTATTTACAGTCAATCTTAAGTCAATTGCTCGATCGCCTGGATTAGGACTTGTACTAGTTAAATTCACTCTAGGTACATCTGTAATCGGGGTGTCGGTTTGAGGGTAACTTGAAATGCAGTAACTTAGTGTCACTATTTAATCAATTAAATGGGGTGAAGATGTGATGAAAATTACGGCTGAAAACTTATCAAACATCCTCTCAGACTGTTTGGTATTTTCTACCCCAGGGAAAATAGAATTTTAGGTAATACTGGTACAAGCAGGAAAACCTAGATAAAATCAGAAAATGAAAATTCAACCTAGTGACAAGGCTTTGCTAGATTGGGCAGGGGATAGTTTGGCAATTGGATTATTTGAAGATGCAGTTGAGTTAACTGGGGAACTGGCAAAATTAGATGAGCAGTTTGCCGGGGTTTTAAAAGAACTAATTGCCGAAGAAGAATTTACCGCCAAAGCCTACAGCACCATTTTCACCCGTGTTAGTGCTGGTGGCTCTATCCGTAAAGTAATTTTAGTGGGTTTGGGGAAACCAGAAGCCCTGAAATTAGAAACTCTGCGACGTGCGGCTGCTGCTGTGGCCAAGGTGGCAAAAAAGCAAAAAAGCAAAACTCTCGCCGTGAGTTTTCCTGTGTGGAATAATCAGCCAGCAGCAACTGCTCAAGCTATAACTGAAGGTACGCAACTAGCGCTTTATCAGGACATTCGCTTTAAGTCTGAGCCAGAAGATAAAGGAGCAAAAATTGAGACAGTAGATTTACTGGGACTGAGTGGACAAGAAGCAGCCATTACCCTAGCTAATCATATCGTCTCCGGGGTAATCTTAGCTAGGGAATTGGTAGCAGCACCAGCCAATGAGGTAACACCCATTACCCTAGCAGAAACAGCCCGTGCGATCGCGACTGAACACGGCATAGAGGTAACAATTCTGGAACGGGAAGACTGCGAAAAGTTAGGTATGGGTGCGTTTTTAGGAGTTGCCCAAGCTTCAGACTTACCACCAAAATTCATTCACCTCACCTACAAACCCGAAGGCACACCGAAACGCAAACTAGCAATTATTGGTAAAGGATTAACCTTTGATTCCGGCGGACTAAATATTAAAGGTGCTGGTAGCGGCATCGAAACTATGAAAATTGATATGGGCGGTGCTGGTGCGACCTTGGGTGCTGCCAAAGCGATCGCCCAAATCAAGCCAGATGTAGAAGTTCACTTCATTTCAGCCGCCACAGAAAACATGATTAGCGGTCACGCCATGCACCCAGGGGACATCCTCAGAGCATCCAACGGCAAAACCATAGAAGTGAATAACACCGACGCTGAAGGGCGTTTGACCTTAGCGGATGCCTTGGTGTATACAGATAAATTGGGAGTAGATGCCATGGTTGATTTAGCCACCCTCACCGGTGCTTGTGTGATTGCCTTGGGTGATGACATTGCCGGCTTATATACGAACGATGATGCTGTAGCTTCCCAACTGCAACAAGCCGCAGAAACCGCAGGGGAAAAACTGTGGCGGATGCCAATGGAAGAAAAATATTTTGAAGGGTTGAAATCCGGGATTGCGGACATGAAAAATACCGGTCCGCGTCCTGGGGGTTCCATTACTGCGGCTCTTTTCCTCAAACAGTTCATTAAAGATACCCCTTGGGCCCATTTAGACATTGCTGGGCCAGTGTGGACAGATAAGGAAAACGGTTACAACAGTTCAGGGGCTACAGGCTATGGTGTAAGAACCCTAGTTAATTGGGTATTAGCTCAGTAGGAAGCCACAAGCAGGGTATTTGACTCCTTAATCAGTGCGCCCCAATCCCTGAAAATTTGCCACGTAGCTACTAAAATATGTTGCAATACTAACAGGAAGAATATGGCAGTGAGAAACTCCCGGTTTTTCAGCAAAGCCATCTGGTAAAATTTGTAAGGTTTCTAGTAGCTCTAAGCAATGGGATTGACTGGCGTACGGATAGCAATTGACGCAATGGGAGGGGATCATGCACCCGGAGAAATCGTCACTGGCGCACTGCGGGCAAGTGACGAATTGGGTGTAAAAGTACTATTAGTTGGTGATCCCCAACAAATAGCAGCCGCCCTGCCCCCAAACACTAATTTGGAGCGGGTAGAGATCGTTCCTGCACAGGAAGCGATCGCAATGGATGAGGAGCCTTTGAATGCGGTGAGACGCAAACGCAAAGCTTCTATTAATGTGGCTATGGATTTAGTCAAGCAGCAGCAGGCAGATGCCGTGTTTTCTGCGGGACACTCAGGGGCAGCTATGGCAGCAGCTTTGCTCCGCCTGGGACGATTGCCAGGAATTGACCGCCCAGCCATTGGTACGGTTTTCCCTACAATCAAAGCCGGTAAACCAGTACTCATACTTGATGTTGGCGCCAATGTAGACTGCCGCCCTAAGTTTTTAGAGCAGTTTGCTGTCATGGGGTCAACTTATAGTCAGTATGTCTTAGGTATTACTAATCCCCATGTAGGTTTGTTGAATATCGGCGAAGAAGACACTAAGGGTAATGAGGTCGCCCTGCGCGCCCATGAATTATTACGGGAAAATTCCCAAATTAATTTTATTGGTAATGCTGAAGGGCGTGATGTACTTTCGGGTAACTTCGATGTGATTGTCTGCGATGGCTTTGTGGGTAATGTGTTGTTGAAATTTGCCGAAGCCGTGGGGGAAGTGATTCTGCAAATCCTGCGCGAAGAATTACCCCAAGGATTACATGGTCAAATTGGGACGGCAATTTTAAAACCTAACCTGAAGCGAGTTAAACAGCGCATGGATCATGCAGAACATGGCGGTGCTTTGCTGTTAGGCGTAGCCGGAGTCTGTTTTATTGGCCACGGAAGCTCTCAAGCTCCTTCTATTTTTAACGCCATTCGCATGGCCAAAGAAGCTGTAGATAATCAGGTGCTGCAAAGACTTCAGTCCCAATATGAAATCCTACAGCAGGAAACCAATTAGAAATTAGTCACAAAACTAGCGAGCAATAGCTGGGAAAAAAATACAAATTTTCATGACTAAAATTCTTATAGCTTGGGAGACTAGGAGTGGAAAAGTTAGGCATAGCAATTACAGGTAGCGGCTCGGCAGTACCAAAAAATCACCTCAGTAACCAGGATCTGACTGAACTGGTGGAGACTTCAGACGATTGGATTACCACAAGAACCGGAATTCGTCAACGGTGTTTAGCATTGCCATCTGAATCGGTGAGCACCCTCGCGGCTGATGCCGGTAGTCAAGCGATCGCAGCGGCAGGGATAAAGGCAACAGACCTAGATTTGATTCTGCTGGCCACATCCACCCCAGATGATTTATTTGGCAGTGCTTGTCAAATTCAGGCGGCATTAGGAGCAACCAAAGCAGTAGCCTTTGACTTAACGGCTGCTTGCTCTGGGTTTGTCTTTGGGCTAGTCACAGCAGCCCAATATATCAGAACAGGCGTTTATCAAAACGTACTCCTAATTGGGGCTGATATCCTCTCTCGCTGGGTGGATTGGCAAGACCGCAGGACTTGTGTACTGTTCGGTGATGGTGCGGGAGCGGTGGTACTGCAAGCCAATAACAGCGATCGCCTATTAGGATTTTCCCTGAAAAGCGATGGGACCCAAAACCGCTACCTCAATCTTGCTTATACCCCCTCCGCCCAAGAACTCCTGCCCAATGTAAATATCACTCAAGGTACTTACCAGCCGATCACCATGAACGGCAAAGAAGTATACCGCTTTGCTGTGCAAAAAGTCCCTGAAATTATTGATAAAGCTTTATTTCAGGCTCATCTCACTGTTGAGCAAATAGACTGGCTGATCTTACATCAAGCCAATCAACGCATTCTTAATGCCGTTGCCCAACGCCTAAATATTCCAGAAAACAAGGTAATTAGCAATCTGGCTAATTATGGTAATACCTCTGCCGCCTCTATCCCCCTAGCCCTAGATGAAGCAGTGCGCCAAGGCAAAATCAAACCCCACGACATCATTGCCACATCTGGCTTTGGTGCAGGACTCACTTGGGGCGCAGCAATTTTTCAATGGGGAAGATAGTTAAAACTCAAGAGTAAAAAACTACACTTACCCCAATCACCAATGAGCAATGACTAACGACTAATGACTAAAACTGCATGGGTGTTTCCCGGACAAGGTTCTCAAGCCCTGGGAATGGGAATGGATTTATTAGATATACCTACCGCTAAAGATAAATTTGCCGAAGCCGAAGCAATTTTGGGCTGGTCTCTCACACAATTATGTCAGAACGAAGAAGAAAAGTTATCACGGACTCTCTACACACAACCCAGTCTTTATGTAGTAGAAAGTATCCTGGCTGATATCCTTCGAGAACGGGGACATCAACCAGATGTAGTTGCTGGTCACAGTTTAGGCGAATATATCGCCCTTTACATTGCCGGTGTGTTTGAGTGGTCTGCTGGCTTACACCTGGTCAAGCGTCGTGCTGAACTCATGGATAGTGCCGCTGGTGGAATGATGGCTGCTCTGATGAACTTTGACCGTGAACAGTTAGAATTAGTTCTTGCTCAGACACCAGATGCAGTTTTGGCTAATGATAACAGTCCGGCTCAGGTAGTGATATCTGGGAATCCAGAGGCTGTCAAAACAGTAATTTCCCAAGTTAAAGCCAAACGTGCTATACCCTTAAAAACTTCCGGAGCATTTCACTCACCCTTGATGGCTGCTGCGTCCGCCGAGTTCCAAGATATTCTAGAATTAGTAGAATTTCAGCCGGCTGTTATACCCGTACTGTCTAACGTAGATCCGCTTCCATCCACTGATGCCAAAATAATCAAGCAGCGCCTCAGCCAACAAATGACCGGTTCAGTACGCTGGCGAGAAATTTCTTTGGAATTAGCAATACAGGGTATTGAGGAAGTAGTGGAAATTGGACCGGGTAATGTGCTAACTAATTTGATTAAACGCACTACACCGGATTTAATCTTAAAAAATGTTCGTAATGCAGCAGAGTTGCCAGAATAGGGGATAGTAAAGCAGACGTAGATTGCAGAGTCTAGGCTGCTGGGCAAAATTGAGATTTTCTATACCCTATCCCCATTCCCCATTCCCCAATACCCTATATCCCATTTCTCTATGTCTCGAACCCGCGAACCTTTGATCAGTTTGGCACTTTACCACGCTTTTAAGTGGTCTATTGTCAGCCCTATGCTTCATGCTTACTTTCGGGGGAGAATTTATGGGGTGGAAAATGTCCCTAAGTCAGGGCCACTGGTGGTAGTCAGTAATCATGCTAGTTACTTTGATCCCCCCATTGTCTCTAATTGTGTACGTCGTCCAGTGGCTTACATGGCTAAGGAAGAGTTGTTTCAAGTCCCTGTTTTAGCACAAGCAATTAAATTGTATGGTGCTTACCCGGTGAGTCGCGGTACCGCTGACCGCAATTCTATTCGTTCAGCCCTAGAGTACCTTGATAATGGCTGGGCTGTAGGTGTTTTTTTACAAGGTACTCGCACTCCCGATGGGAAGATCACAGATCCTAAACGAGGGGCGGCTCTCTTGGCGGCCAAGGCTAAAGCACCATTTTTACCGGTGAGTTTATGGGGTTCTGAGAAGATATTACAAACAGGCTCCATACCTCTTCCAGTTCCCTTAACTATTAGGATTGGCAAATTAATTGATGCACCCAGTTCTACCAATAAAGACGAATTACAAGCTGTGACAGATAAGTGTGCTACAGCAATTAATCAGTTGCATGATTTAGGACGCTGAGAAATATGCTGCAAAGAGTCAAGTCCAGAAAATCTTAGGGCAAAAATTAGGCTAAAATCGGCCAGAAAAATATCTAAATGGGGAATTATGTCCGATTTAAGAACACAATTAACAGACAATCTGGATGAGGCTGAGTGGGATTGGCTAATTCCTCATGTACAAAGGGATGCGGTGATTTTAGTCACGCCAGGTTTAGACTTGCTGGATGTGGGAGTGGCGATCGCTAGCGATCAGGTTTCATCAGTGCAAGCATGGATTGACGGACAATTAATAGCTAAACCTTCCAATACACAAATGGGGAATTGGAATAGCGATCGCACTAAAAGATTTAAGACTCTGATTATTCAGCCCTATGTTCTAATACAAGAAATCTCAGCATAATTGGACTGGGAAACAAGTTTTGGGAAGATTTAGCTCAAATCTGAATCTCCATCCCTCACCTGTGATTCATTGCTTTCTCATATGTTCTGCACCCGTGTAACCAGTAGCCAACCAAACTAAAGCCCTCACCCCATCACGGATAGATTTATCCAAGGGTTCATGGACATTTTTTGAAGGTACTGCTACAGGTTTAAATTGAATACCGCGACTTCCCAAAACTATCTCGCCAACCACACGGGCGCGGCGCATATGAAATTCCGAAGTAACTAAATAAACACTCTTAATACCTTTAGCCTGCAACTCATCTACTAGTGTAGTAAAATTTGTTACAGTATCTACAGCTTCATAGTCCAAGTGCAATCGTTTGGGATCAACTCCAGCTTTGGCAAACACATTCTGAGTTGATCTAGGTGGACTACCACCAGAAATCCAAATGGGTAAACTTGGATGCTCGCGGACAAAATTAGCTGTAAACCGTTCTCGTTCTAAATGTGAGGTAGAACCACCTAAAACTAATACTGCTTGGGGTGGTAAATTCTTAGTTTGCGATTCCTGGTATCCCAACCACATTAATAGAGGTAGGGCGAAAACCATAAACCGAAATGAATGACCTGTAAATAATAAATGATTCTTCAAGGCTCTATACTTTAGTCTGTTGAGTCCAGGATTTTATCTAAAAAAAGACAAATAAGTATGTAGGGTAATTTAAGAAAATCTACCCAAATATCAACTGATGTTTTGGCGTTGCGGAATTCACCTATGAAATTCCCAAGACTGAGTTTTGAACACTCTTACTTTTGCTTCTAAAGCAATTCCTGCAAGAGCCGCAGGAACTCTATGGGTATAAGCTGGGCTGGTACGAGAAACACCATTCATACTTCGATTATGCAATGCCGATTTTTTTACATAATACACAGACAAAGCTGCATTAACAGGACATATCGCAGTTGATACCAGATAATCAAGTGAGTCGGAAAATTAAATACCATTTCCGACTTTCTTCTTATTAAATCATTTACTGAGGACGGGACTGGCCAGGCTCGAACCGGCGACCTAGCGCTTAGGAGGCGCTCGCTCTATCCATCTGAGCTACAGCCCCAACTACAAAGCATATGCAAGCAGATACTATGATAGCAGGATTTTTAGGTAGACTGCCAAGAATTATCCCAAGAACCGCCGCCTATTTCTAAACCGCATAGAGAACTCTGTGCTTTGAGGATTGTTTGAGATTTGCTAGGAGTTAATTTTCGTAACTCCAAACTTAATTTTCCCTGCATGGTATCCCGACAACAGAATAATAAACCATTTGCTGTCGGCGCGCGCAGGGGTGTACCAGGTAAAGGCGTGGTTCCGGTCAATTCAATTTCATAATGTAAGTTTTTGGCGCGCATTTGCCATCTACCCCAGGGCTGAATATCCCATTCTACTTTTGCATTCCAGGGAACGAATTCATAAAACTGGCCATGATGGTGCAAGCCAATCATGGCCACAGATTCCATCCACCACAATACACCACGCTTGCCACCGCCAGCCGTCAAAGCCAAATCGGGTTCGCCATCAAAGTGATTACAATTCAACCAAAACCATTTTTGGGGAAAAGCGCCGCCCCAGTTTTTCTCTGCGTAAGCTGGCGCATTTGTAAATTCATAGATTTTACCGTTCCAATCAATCCTACCACTTGCTAACCCGTGAGCCATCAAGATTTGCCATCCAGGTTCAAAAATCTGTAAAGATGACAGCCAACCGGCGGTTGATTGCTGAAGACTATTTTTATTCCCCCAGTAGTATATCGGCTCAATGTCGTATAGCCAACGGCAATAATTACCAGTAGCCGGATCGTAAATCTCTCCTTGATTTAAGGTAGCTGTAGCTTGATAGCCTTCTTGGATATGATGTTTAAACTCGGTGGGGGTGAGATATAAAGGTAGGTTGTTGAGGTGGGTTTTACCCCAATGACCTAATGCGAGAACATCTTGACTACCCCAAAATCCTTTGACATCAGGAAAAGTACGACATATATACTCATCATTGGGTCCGAGCACTTGAGCAGCACCACCACTATAGGGTTGGCCTCCAATGGGGTCTTCTATGGAGTACATGAACGCGAAGGTTTGACCACAATCAGGTAAAGTTAGGCGATAATACCAACCTTCAAAAAAGCGGCGACTACTACCGTCCCAATGGTATCCACTATGAGGGGTTTGGTTTGAGTGCAAAAAATTTAGGGGAATAGTTAACATATATCTATATAAAAGTTGCCTGTTTCTTTCAGTATGAGCGATTACCTCGATATTAATCATGCTTATGAAGTTTTAGGACTAACCCCCGGTGCGTCTCAGGAACAGGTGAAGCAAGCTTACCGTCAGTTGGTGAAGATTTGGCATCCTGATCGCTTTCTTAACCCTGAGGAAAAACAAGGAGCAGAGTCAAAAATCAAACAAATCAATCTAGCTTACAAGCAACTCAAGTCTCAACAGCTAAACACTACCAGTTTACCTTCTGCTTCGCCTCCAAATCTTTCAATTCATCAGGTAAATATATCTGTTCAGCGCTGGGATGCTGAAACTTTTTATAACTGGGGAGTGGAAAATGCCAGTAGAGGAAAATATGAAGAAGCGATCGCAAATTTTACCCAAGCTATTAGCCTCAATCCCACCTACATTGAAGCATACAAGTATCGGGGGTTTGTTTGTTCTCAACTGGGGTTTGAATATAGAGCTACTGCAGATTTAAATAAAGCTGCATCCTTAGAACGGAATGTCAGCGGATACTCTGACTCCACATACTCAAGGTCATCCAGACTGATATTCCAGCGTCAACCCCTGTTATCAAGATGCTGTCAGCAAATCAAAAAACTACTGAGGGTAAACAGGCGTTGGCGATGATTTCAGCCCATAGTCAGGGAAATATTAAGATAATTTACAAAATTATGACAGAAAGTTAATGCTGTTCAAGTTTGGTAAATATCTTACACAAATTGAATAGAGGATGCTAAATTACAAATAAGGTACAAAGGAATTAAAAGTTAACTAAAAAACCTATAAATTGGAGCCTGTACCTCCTGCTCTAATGAACTCGCAATCAGAAATCATTTGTTGCATCCTGTCGTCAAAGTTTTCCACCTTGAGTTAATTGATGTTTTTTGGAGGTTTCGGAAGTTACACCTACAGATGCCTGTTGATAGTAATTAAGGATGATCAATTGTCAGATCAATGGTTGCGAAAATCGTCCACTTTATTTGAGTTAATTCACCCTGTTTTTGAAATTTTATCTAAACACTAGATATCTAATAAGCCGCCATTGGTTACTGATACTTTTCCATCGTAACTTGTGGCGGTTTATGATTAACTAATCAATAACTAGGGACTGATTAAGGTAATTACAGTGACTTCAGGTGGACAAAATAAACGTCCTGGACTATAAGTTCCTAAGCCACGGCTGACATATAATTGATTGTCCAACACTTGATGAAAACCTTTTGCCCACTCCCAATATCGGACTACTCTTGAGCAGTTTGCTAGGAACATTGGTTCCCATTGGCGCACTTTTTGAGGAAGTTGTTTTAGGAGCTTTTGATAATGGAAAATCACAGGGCCAATTCCTGGTAGGACAATATGACCTCCGTGGGTATGTCCAGATAGTTGTAAATCTACTCGCCACTGTGACAAAATTTTAGCAGTATCCGGGTTATGGGATAAAACAATCCGGGGTGTACTAGGGTTGAGTTGGTTCATAACTAGTGCAGGGTTAAATTCCCGTGACCAATAATCAGCTAGTCCTACAATTGGTAACTCTTGTCCTAAAGGATAGGCGATTTCATTCCACAGGACATTAACCCCTATGTTATTCAGGGCAGATGTTATTTCTGTTTTTGAGTGCTGGTAATGTATATCATGATTACCGAGGACGGCATAAATACCAGAGCGACTTTGTAAATCTTTAAGTCGTAAGGCTAGTTGGTGAATGGGTGTAGGATCGTCGGTTACATAGTCACCAGTTAATAAAATTATATCGGGTTCAGCCTCGTTACTAGCGGCGATCGCTTGTGCTAACAGTTTTTCAGAAATTCTCACACCATCATAGTGAAAATCTGTCAACTGTACCATTTTTATACCATGTAAAGATTTTGGCAAATCCGCAATCTTAACCGTTACTTCATCTACTCTTAAACGTCCCGTAAACAACCAGTTCATAGTACAACAGAGACTCCTCGTACCAGTGCTTACAGCTTATCAAAGATCACAATATATCTGGGTCTATGGCGCTGACAATTCCCGACCATTGAATTTTTTTCTGTTTCTCCCGACGATAAGAAAAGAAGTATTCTGGAGTTTGGTAAGTACAGTAAGGAGCGATCGCTATTTGTTCGGCGCTCATACCCAAGCTTTCCAGTTGTAAAACATTAACTCGCCGCACATCCAACTTCACCTTTCCAGGGTCGGGGTCTACCAATAACGGTGAATTTGGTAACTCATGCAAAGCATCTATAATTTGCTGTTGCTCTGCATAGGGTGTAATAGTAGCACCAAGTTGGGCAGCCACATGCAGAGAAACTTGATAAACCTCACCGGCGATCGCCGGTCCGATTGCAATGCGTAAATCATCCAGTTTGCTACCTTGCTCTTGCAATCGGGTGATAGCAACGGGAACAATCTTCGCTGCTGTTCCCCGCCAACCCGCGTGTAGTGCAGCTACTTGTCGAGTTTTGACATCAGCAATCAATACAGGTGTACAATCGGCACTAGCTACCCAAACAGCTTGTAGTGGCTGTTGGCTGATCACACCATCTCCTAAAACTAGACCGCCATCCTCGCCCCCCGTCTTCCCCTCAATGTCTTCTGGGGTGAGAACAATATTGCCATGTACCTGTTGGAGGCGATAGGCTGATGCTTCTGGGTGCAGTACTTTTGTCAAATCTTCAGGCGATCGCGGCCAAAACTGCTGAGTAAAAAAGCCGTGATGCCAATCTTTAAGAAGACTACAAGTAAGATAGGGTAGTCCTTGCCAATTGTGCCAATGCCAAGTGTGCATCTTGAGCCAAACCTAAACAAAAATCAACATCAGTCAATTAATGCTAACTTGAAGAACGTGATTTGGGTTAACTGCTGTGGGATTTGATAGCTCGCGTGGCGAAGTCATTCGGCAACTCTTAGAAAGTCAGATGGAATCGGAACTCAGGTATACTTATCTACCATCTTCCCTGCATATTTTTGAAAGTGTTCCTTCAACTAATCAGACCCTGTGGCGCTTGCTGAAGGATGGGGCTGATAAAAAATCTGTAGTAATTGCAACTCAGCAAACTTCTGGCAGGGGACAATGGGGTCGTGAGTGGATTTCTCCCACCGGCGGACTATATCTTTCGGTGGGTGTTGTTCCTAAACTAGAAGCTGCCGATAGTTATCGGCTTACCTTAGCCAGTGCTTGGGGGATTGCTGCCCAGTTGCGTCAGTGCGGCATCAGTGTGGGCATTAAATGGCCCAATGACCTAGTCTTGGAGGGTCGAAAGCTCGGCGGCATTTTGACAGAAACAAAAGTCAATAACGGACAGATCACACAAGCAGTAATTGGCGTGGGTATTAACTGGGCTAACCCAGTACCCGAAACTGGGATCAATCTCCAATCCTGGCAGGACTCCCAGCCTCATCAGGCTATCTCTGGTCTAGAAATGCTCACGAAAACAGTTTTGGTAGGAATACAATCCGGTATAGACTGTCTCAGTCAAGAAGGAATAAGTGTACTCTTGTCTAAATATTTAGATTTATTAACAAATATTGGTGAGCAAGTATACATAGATAATCTTTTAGGCACTGTAGTGGGCGTAACGACCCAGGGAAATCTCCACATATCTTTTGACATAAAAGAGCTAAATGACATAAAAATGCCAGAAATTTATCTCGAACCCGGTACAATCAGTTTGGGTTACCGTAAATCTTCTGTTTTGTTTTAGGTTTGTTGAAAATCTCGCTCTTTAGGCCATAAAAAGCACTCAAATCATCTCTTTAGGCTAATTTATAACAACAGAGAGAAGCAATGACGCAGCGCCATAAATCTGCCCAACACCATTCACAGAACTCATTAAGATGCTATCCTTACGCGAAGCTGCTCCACATATGTGCATCTACGCTACCAGCACAAGGCTTTTTTCTGCTAACTAGTGTCAGCCTCTTAGGTGGGGGTTTGGCAATTGCCCAAACAGAAACAAGTATAGATAATATTGTTCCCACGAATGAAAGTTACTCGGTTCGAGCAGTAGTAATACCAAATACTCTCGAAAAAGAGACTGTTTCTTCCGCACCATCCCAACCGGAATCTTCAGTTCCAGAAGAACAAGCTGACCTTATACAGAAACTACGTACTAGAAAACAGGTTTCCACTCCCAGAGCAAATGTGACCTGGGAGGAACCCAAAACTGAAGTAGCCCAACCTACAACACCCCAGGGTTTACCTGAAAAACTCCCAGAACTTGCCCAGCCGTCAAATAACTCGGACAGACCAACAGGTGCAACAGCAGGGAAAACAACGGATTATAATAACGCCTATATTGACCCTACCAATTACACCACCAAGACAACGGCTACTTATCAAGCCCCTAACTCCGTGGTCTTAACAGAACGGTCTAGTGGTTGTCAAACTGTTTTACCCTCTGGGCAAAGTATATCAGGGAGTAGTTGCGCTGCACCAAACCGGGAAGCTGCACGCCATCAGAAAACAGCACCAAGCTGGGTGAAAACCAGCCAAAATATTGATTTAGCGCAGGTTCGGGTCCTAAATAATCACAGCAGCAATAGATGGGTTCCATCTCATAGTGCTAATAGTGCTAATAGTGCTAATAGTGCTAACAAAACCGCTTCTCCCTCTCATCGGTTTAGCCCTAACCCTATTACATCGGTGTTAGGCTCTGCCATTGTACCCAGTGGTGAGACTTTACCCCCACCAATGGCCGCAGGGAATATTGCACCCCGCCCTAGTACAGTAGCTTATGAGTTCCCCCTAGCATCAGTATTGCCACAAATTCCCTTTACAGGTTCCGTCGCCTATGGTCATGGGGGTATGATATTTCCCCTTTCTATACCTGCTCGCATTAGTTCGGTATTTGGTTGGAGAAATCATCCCATTACAGGCGATATCCGCTTCCACTCCGGCACAGATTTGGCTGCTCCTATGGGTACACCAGTAGTAGCAGCCGCGGCCGGTACGGTGGAAACTGCCAACTGGTTGGGTGGTTATGGTTTAAGCGTAATTATTAACCATGCTTCTGCTCAACAAACCCTTTATGCTCATATGTCAGAACTATTTGTCCAACCCGGTCAAACTGTGGAACAGGGAACCGTCATTGGCCGAGTTGGTAGCACTGGTAATTCTACGGGTAATCACCTACACTTTGAAGTCCGCCACCTCAAACCACAAGGTTGGGTTGCTGTTGACTCCGGTGTACAATTAGAGATTGCCTTTAATCAGTTGGTACAAGCTTTACAAACAGCTCGGGTTCCTGAAGAATAGGGCACCCCTCTGGGGGAAGTCAAAAGTCAAATTTCTTGACTTTCCCTACTCACAAATAGCCATGTTCTGCTAAAAACTCAGGTGTTATATGGTTTTTGCCGTGGTTTTTGCTAGGAGAAACAAATTTTTCCACGTATTTGCCGAGAATATCCCCTTCTAAATTTACCCAACTACCAGGGAGAAGATAGTGGAGATTTGTCTCCTCATAGGTCAGGGGAATGACTGCCACTGTGAACTGATATAATTCTGGATCATATACAGCTACTGTGAGGCTGATACCATTCACAGCAATGCTACCCTTGGGGACAATATACCGCGCGATCGCTTCGGGTGCAGTAAAGGTCATTTCCCAAGAACTGGCGGTTTGCTTGGCCTCTACTAATTGACCTATACCATCTACATGACCCATAACAAAGTGACCGCCGACTTTACCACCCACCCGTAGGGAGGCTTCTAAGTTGACATATTTCTGTTGTGTTTGCTCATCTCCCAGGGTGGTGCGGCTGAGAGTCTCCGGCGAAGCAGTGGCGATAAAGCCATTGTGGAAAATTTTTTCCACTGTTAAACACACGCCATCTACAGCAACGCTGTCGCCATAAGCCAAATCCTGCATAATCACAACAGAAGATTGACTGACAAAGGTAATTTGCCAAGAATCCCCCCCTATGGGTTTCATCGTTCCTAAGGCTTGGATTAATCCTGTAAACACGGCTTTTTTCTCAAACTAATTGTATTTATTGCCTAATTTTGCCCAAAATTAACTGTAATTCTGACATGAATGAGGAACACATTAAGTATAATTTCAGACTGTTTTTATTATAAATTTATTAACACATTTGCATCATTCACAAGGCATACTTGGTTAAGAAGGTTATTGTCTAGTTAGATGACTTTGACTTACTCTGGTGTTCACAACAAGTTCGGAGTTTAATAGAAGCAATTATAGAGAACAATGCTTATGTTTATTCCCCAACCCAACTTACCCCAGTCAATGGTATTATTTATTACGGAGCGCCCAATCATTCACAGGATTGTAGAGGCTTAGGCAATGATTGAAATGAGAGTCGCTGGCATAGCATTAGATGCCATAACCCGCAGTCCGATCGTACTTTTGAAAGATTCCTCAGATCGCCGTGCTTTGCCAATTTATATTGGACAGGAACAAGCTAGGGCAATTATGGGGGCGCTTGAAAATCAAAAGCCTCCCAGGCCTTTGACCCACGACTTAATTGTGAATCTTTTACAGTCATGTTCGATGATTCTGGAAAAGGTGATTATTCACTCGTTACAAAAGGACACATTTTATGCAGCCTTAATTGTCCAGCAAGGCGAAATCAAAAAAGAAATTGATGCGCGTCCTAGTGATGCGATCGCCATTGCTCTGCGTACTAATTCCCCAATCTGGGTAATGGAAGAAGTAGTTTCCGATGCTTCTATCCCTGTTGACCGGGATGCAGATGAAGCAGAACAGCAAGCCTTCCGGGAATTTATCTCCAATCTTCGTCCCGAAGATTTGATCAAGCGCTTTGGTAATGGAAACAGCTAAATGAGTAGAGACGTGATTAGTCGCGTCTGTGCTCACTCCGTTACCCACCCCCCTTTCCGCTAACTTTCTTTTCATGCAATACCGACGCTTTGGCAAAACAAACCTACACCTCTCAGTCTTTTCTTTGGGAACAATGCGCTACCTGGCTAATGTCACAAATGCACAGCAGACAATTGTTGCAGCCTTAGCCCAGGGAGTCAATCATATTGAAACAGCTAGAGGTTATGGCAAAAGTGAGGAATATCTTGGTGCAGCTATCAAAGGGGGATTAACAGTACCCCGTTCCCAGGTTTACATCACCACCAAAATACCGCCTACAGTTGATGCTGATAGTATGCGTCGGTATATCAATGAATCACTAGAAAGATTAAATCTAGATTATCTAGATTGCCTAGGAATTCATGGCTTAAATACTTGGGAGCATCTCCAGTGGGTGCAAGCCAACAATGGCTGCATGAAAGCCGTTCAGGAAGCTGTTGATGATGGTCGAGTGCACCATGTTGGTTTTTCCACCCACGGTTCATTAGATATAATTCTGGCAGCCATCAATACAGATTTCTTTGAATTTGTCAATCTACATTATTACTATTTTTTCCAGCGTAATGCACCAGCAATTCAGCTCGCAGCTGACAAGGACATGGGGATTTTTATCATTTCCCCAGCTGATAAGGGCGGTCGTCTCTACACGCCACCCCAAACATTAATAGACCTGTGTCAGCCTTATTCACCTTTAGAATTAAACTATCGATTTCTACTCAGTGATCATCGTATTACTACCTTGAGTTTTGGTCCGGCCACTTCTGATGAATTAATCAAACCCTTACAGGAGTCCGATAATGTTCAACCGTTAACATTCTCAGAAACTTTAGCTTTCCAACGGTTAGAAGAACACCAGAAAGCTGCTTTGAAAACTGATAAATGTAGCCAGTGTTATGCTTGTTTACCTTGTCCAGAAAATATCAATATTCCGGAAGTTTTACGATTACGCAATCTCGCTGTAGCTTATGATATGAATGACTATGGAAAATATCGTTACGGTATGTTTGAAAATGCTGGTCACTGGTTCCCTGGAATGAAAGCTAACCGTTGTACCGAATGCGGTGAGTGTTTACCGCGCTGTCCAGAAAACCTCAATATTCCTGCTTTATTAGAAGATACTCACGAGAGATTAAGCGGCAAATCTGGGAGAAGATTATGGTGAATGGTCAGGGTATGTTGACTAGCAGGGGGACGGAGTGGACAAAACAAGCTTTGGCTAAAGGGCGGTGATTTCGCCGGGTTGATAGGGGTTAGTAGCTAGTTACTGTTTTCTTAACTAATAGTCACAAACACTCACAGTTGCTCAAAATTTCCTGTCATCTTTTCGCTTTGTGACGGAATTACAGTAAAATCACTGTATGCTACTAGGATTCAAAACCCAACTCAAAGTCAACAAGCAACAACGACTACTACTAGGACAACACGCAGGAGTGGCCAGACAGGTTTGTCAGGACTTCCAGGGTGGCGACTATATCTGTTGTTAAACGCAAAGGGGCGCAAAGGGTGGCGCAAAGGTACGCAAAGGTTTATTTTCTATGGCTTTGAGCGGGGGGTTTCTAATCCCTGTTTCCCTAGTTATCAGACATCTGATTAACTATATTCATGGTTTCCATGCTGACTCTACACACCCGCATTAATAAATCTATGACCTGTTCTTTGTAGTCTGCAAACCGGTAAGTGTTGAATTTTTCTGCAATGGTGGGGTCTTTGGGTTTCTTCTGTTTATATTGATCTAAAATCCATTCTAAGGCGGAACGATTGCCTAGCATATATTCCCATGCTATACTAGGTATACCTTGTAATGTGGTCACATCATCTAAGATAATAATTCCTTTGGTTTTATCAGCTTTTAACTTTGGCTTGGGTGTGGTTTGGTTACCCTTTAAAGGAATATCAACCCGACTGAGTTTGTAGGGTGTGACGGTTTCATAATTAATATGTAAATCCATGAGTTGTTTTCCCCAGTCCACCCATTGGGGAAAGTTATCATATAAAGGTAA
>NZ_JANQDG010000022.1:0-5054 GCF_029891665.1 Anabaenopsis sp. FSS-46
ATTCTCTCCGGTAGTCGACCAAGCTGATAATAACGACTTTGACAACGACCCCCAAAGCGATCGGTATATCCAATTTGCCTATCTTGACTTTTTCGGTAACTGGCCTAACCAAACCCTACCGTTAAAATTAGGGGACTTCAAATTTACTACTACTGAGAACTTTGATGGGACTCAAATCAAGGTGACTTCAGCAGAGACAGCGACAGGTTACACCTTAGAAAGTCTACCCATTACGGTTGCTGCCGATCTACCTCCCCTTATCACCCCTGGTCAAACCTTCACCTACCCAGAAAACCAAGCAGCAGATTACCAAGTCGGAACCGTTGCTGCTACTGATAACATAGCCGTCACAGGTTACAGTATCGTCAGTGGTAACGACAATGGATTCTTCACCATTAACAACAGCGGGGTAATTACCCTAACAGCAGCAGGTGTAGCCGCTGCAGCCAACGACTTTGAAACCTTACCAAACAGTTTCACCCTGGGAATTACCGCTACAGACGGGGCGGGGAATATCTCCACTGCTACTGATGTCACCATTACAGTTACAGATGTAGAAGAGCTACCTCCCCCCAGCCTAGCGATCGCCCCCACTAATGTAACAAGGGCTGAAGGTAACGAAGGACTAACAGCTTTCACCTTCACCGTTACCCGTAGTGGAGATACCACACGTACAAGTAGTGCTAACTGGGCGGTAACAGGTACAGGTGCTAACGCCGCCGACTTTGGCGGAACTCTCCCCACAGGTACGGTCACCTTTGGAGGTGGGGAAACATCTCAAGTAATTACAGTCAATGTCAGTGGTGACACGGTAGTAGAACTAGATGAAACCTTTAGGGTTACTTTGTCAGATGCTACTAACGCCACCATTAGCACAGCTACCGCTACTGGGACAATTCTCAATGATGACTTCTCTATTTCTATTGCAAATGATTTAACCAGTAACCCAGGGGAAACAATCACAGTCCCTGTAACTCTCAATGGTGCTACTGGAGTTGACTCCATCAACTTTACAATCAATTACAACAGCGCCATTACTTTAACTGGGGTCAACCGTGGGGAGTTACCACAAGGGTTTACTTTACTAGAGAATATCCAGTCAGGCACTGTTATAGTAGACATTTCTGGAACCCAAACCATCACCGCAGATAGCATCACCATTGCCGAATTAACTTTTCAGGTACCAGCAGGGACTACAGCACAACAGATTATCTTAGACCTGGTGGAAGGAAGAGTTGGCAAAATCGCATCGGGTCAAGACACTGTTGCAGCACAGTTAATAGATGGACGGTTGACTATTGTAGATGAAAGCGCCCCTGTTATCACCCCCAGTCAAACCTTCACCTACCCAGAAAACCAAGCGGTAAATTACCAAGTAGGAACCGTTACTGCTACTGATGACGTAGCTGTTACAGCTTACAGTATCGTCAGTGGAAACGAAGCTGGTTTCTTCACCATTAACAACAGTGGGGTAATCACCCTGACAGCAGCAGGTGTAGCCGCTGCCGCCAACGACTTTGAAACCTTACCCAACAGTTTTACTCTGGGAATTACCGCTACAGACGGGGCGGGGAATATCTCCACTGCTACTAATGTCACCATTACAGTTACAGATGTAGATGAGACAACTCCCCCCAGCCTAGCGATCGCCCCCACTAATGCAGTACAACCAGAAGGTAACTCAGATACTACCCCATTCACCTTCACAGTTACCCGCACAGGGGAAAACACAGGTACAAGTAGTGCACGCTGGGAGGTGACAGGTACAGGTAACAACCCTGCTAACGCCGCAGACTTTCCAGGTGGAGCATTCCCATCAGGTACAGTTACCTTTGCACCAGGCGTAATATCTCAAGTAATTACAGTCAATGTCCAAGGTGACACGGTAGCAGAACCAAATGAAACCTTTACGGTGAGCTTATCGGAGGCTACTAATGCCACCATTACCACTGCTACTGCTACGGGAACTATTCTGGATAACGATACAATATCTTTGCTACAGCCAGGGCGGAATGAGGGGTTACTTATTGAAGAGCAGCGACAAACAGCGGATATTGATGGTATTCTTGGGCGGGTACGGGCTGATATTCCGGGCGCCCAGTTATATGTACCACCGTTGTCATTTACAGTTCGACCCCTAATTAATGGTGTGGTTGGGGATGTCTTCCCTACTGAGATAGTGCAGATAGAAGTTGACTTTGCGGAACGCCCCCCTGGCACACTTGACTATTTTGGTGTAGCCAAGCAAGACCAGGATGGTAGTTTCTTTCTGTTCAACAATAACCCTGCTGAGGGCGAAGTGGGGGCGATATTGCGAGACCGAGATGGTAATGGCCGCTTTGATGGGGCAACTCTGTTCTTAAAAGACAGGACTAGTGCAGCTCAAAGCACACGGGAGACAGGAGACTCAGATCCAACACGCGGCGTTATTTTTGATCCCTTTGTTCCAGTGGCGCGAGATACTGGTCTACCTACAGTCACCATCACTAGTCAAGCAGTAAATGCCTTTCCCAGTGGAGATCCTAACTATCAGTTTTCAGTCCTCTACACCTTCACCTTCAGTGAAGCAGTCACGGGCTTTACTACTGATGATATCACGGTCAATAATGGTACTAAAGGAACATTTACACCAGTCAGTGGTGCTGAGTACACCTTAGTAGTTAACACCAGTGTAGTTAACCGTGATGCACCCGGTGACACAGGGTTAAGAGTTGCTGTACGCGATGGAGCCGCCATTGGTAATATTAGTGGGAATCCCAGCGCTGCGGCTTCATTGCTGGCACCAGTAGCCCCGGTAATTAACTCCGTGGCGGGAGATGACAAAGTTAGCAGAGATGAAAAACTGGATGGTTTTAACATCACCGGTACTGGTACACCAGGGGCAGAGATTATCGTCAGGTTTGACAGTGAGCCGAATAGTCAGAGACCTGGGAAACAAGCTACCGTACAGCCTGATGGCACATGGTCAATTGCTATTACCGATGATGATGTGCGAGGGTTTACTGATGGTGAAGAAGGTATCTTTGTTTATCAGAACTTGAATGGCAATGTTAGCCCTCAAAGAAGTCGGTTTATTAACGTTGATACCGTACTACCTACCGTTACTATCACCGCTAACAAGCCAGTAATAGCAATCATTCCCACAGGAGATATCACTTATACCTTCACCTTCAGTGAACAAGTCAGCGACTTTACCTCTGAGGATATTATAGTCACCAACGGTACTAAGGGAACCTTTACACCAGTCAGTGGTACTGAGTACACCTTGGTAGTTACACCAGCAGCGGGCTTTGAAGGAACATTGAATGTTTTTGTACCAATGGCAGCTGCTCGGGATGGAGCAAACAACGAGCTAGTACCGGCTCTCTTCACTACCTTGCTGATTCCTCAACCTCCTACCGGTCCCCAAGGTCCCACCGGTCCCCAAGGTCCAGATGGGCAACCAGGTCCCACCGGTCCCCAAGGTCCAGATGGGCAACCAGGTCCCACCGGTCCACAAGGTCCCACCGGTCCCCAAGGTCCAGATGGGCAACCAGGTCCCACCGGTCCCCAAGGTCCAGATGGGCAACCAGGTCCCACCGGTCCCCAAGGTCCCACCGGTCCCCAAGGTCCAGACGGACAACCAGGCGCACAAGGTCCCACCGGTCCCCAAGGTCCAGACGGACAACCAGGCGCACAAGGTCCCACCGGTCCCCAAGGTCCAGATGGGCAACCAGGTCCAACCGGTCCCCAAGGTCCAACCGGTCCCCAAGGTCCAACCGGTCCCCAAGGTCCTGTAGGTGAACCAGATACTGTAACTATCATCGACCCCAACACCGGAACACCTCTACAGCAACCCTTTGATACTGTCTTTAGATTCTCTGTCACCGGTGCAAGCCCCTCATCTCAGGTGCTGGAGGTTGTGTTTGCGGACGGTAAAACTCAAAGTATTCTCACCACTCTCGGTGATGCTTCTGGCCTACCTGATGGTATTGGTTCTATCCTTAACGATCTCCAGTCAGGCTTGATCAGTGTCTCCCCTGCAAATGGTAATGTGACCAGGTTCCAATTGCGCGAGCTGGGAACTGATGCTATTACCCCTTTAAATATTGGTCAGGTTACAGCTAATGGTTTTACCCTGACTGGTGGTGGATTGAACATTGCTGCATCGGTTCTGGGCAGACCAGAAGATACAGAGACTGTACAAATCTTTACTGAGAAGATTGAAGTCAACGGTGAGCAACTAGAAGCTATTAGTCTGGGAAACCTTACCCCCCCTGCTAGTCCTAGCGACAAAATCACTGTTAAGGTGGATGCTACCTTGTACCGGGAAGCTGCTTTTGATAATCTAGTGGGCTTCTACTTGGCGGAAAGAACTACAGGGGCTGTGGTTGATAGACTAACTGGTGGGAGTATAGGACTGGGCGATCGCGATGCCTATCTAGGTGCTGTGCGTAACAATGCAGTGCTGACTGGTAGGGTTGGCAATAACGAAACCAGCAATTTAAGCAGCACCTTTGAAGTCAACTCTAGTCTTAACTTGTTAGACTATGTGTTGCTACCATTCCTAGTCGCAAATGGTGACCTCAACTCAGTGAGACCTGACTTTAGTAACCTATTTGTCACCAGTATAGGCACTAACGTTTCCAACAGCAACCAGATCCAGTTGTTGGGTAACAATGTCTTCGGCTTTGAAGATATAGCCGGCGGCGGTGACAACGACTTTGATGACCTAATCATTAAGGTTCAAGGATTAAGCGTAGTGTAAGCTCAGTCACCAAAAGGCACGCTCTAGCCATTCCTTAATTGAATGCAAACCAGATCCCGGATTTCTCTAAGAAGTCCGGGTCTAAATTTTTTCACCTGAGAAAAAATAGCGATCGCGAATGCTACCAGCAGATCGCGAAGCCCTGCTGTTAAAGGAAAGGGGAAGAATTGATACTCCCCACGGCTAGAAGCCGGGGGATTCTTGAATAGCCCATAAACGAACTTTCAATGGTGCTATCAAAGACACCCTACTGACTCCACTTAGGTCTAAACCTAGTTTGATCGCTACTTTAGCTAAAATATTAGCT
>NZ_JANQDG010000023.1:0-35150 GCF_029891665.1 Anabaenopsis sp. FSS-46
ATAGCGGTAGTCTTTCTTGTAAATCTTAAGAGAAATATCGCGTCTGGCTAAGGCGTGCAAGTCTACTAAGGGATAACCGCTCCCATGCTCCCGTTGAAGTAGAAAGTAAAGTCTAGCTTTGTCTAGGTTTTATATAGCAGAAGTGGAATAAATATAAAACATGATGGACAAGAGTAATTTTCAAAAATACCGTTTTGTCTGTACCCTGACCTTTGGTGATATCTACGGTCAAATAATTGTTTGGCTAATTACAATCACTGTCAGTTTAGCATCGGCTTTAGCTTTAATGGGTGCTAAACGTCCTGTATATGCTTTAGCAACTGTAGGTCTCATAGTTTTGTTGTCCCTACCATTCTTGCTATTTGCATTTGTGACCACGTTATTCAACCATATTGAAGTCACTGCTGTATCTCCGGGAACGAAAACCGAACCAATACCGGGGAATATTTCTCAGCAAAAACCAGTGGAAGCAACTAGCTGATTTCTGGGATTTAAACTCAGTACCACAAAAATGGTCAACAAGAGCGATGGCGCTCCGCGCCCGGCGGAGGCATCGCTCAGTTTAAACTACTTTTGCAAATTACCAAGATGCAAACCGCATTCCTTAGCAGTGGATTCTTCCCACCACCAACGCCCTTCACGTTCATGCTGGTTAGGTAAAACAGGTCTAGTGCAGGGTTCACAGCCAATGCTGACAAAACCGCGTTCATGCAACTTATTGTAAGGTACATCTAAAGCGCGGATATATTCCCACACCTGTGCAGAAGACCAGTTGGCTAAGGGGTTAAACTTAATTAACTGATGGTCTGGAGTCGAAAAAGCAGTATCAACTTCAATCACCGGGATATGGTTGCGGGTACTAGGGCTTTGGTCTTTGCGTTGACCTGTAATCCAAGCATCCAGAGTATTGAGTTTCCGGCGTAGGGGTCTGACCTTGCGAACCCCGCAGCATTCTTTATGACCATCTTGATAGAAACTAAACAATCCCTTCTCTTCTACTAAAGCTTGCACTTCCCCAGCATCAGGAAATTGGACTTCTAATTTAATACCATAATGTTCTCTGACCTGATTCAATAACTGGTATGTTTCGGGGTGCATGCGTCCGGTATCGAGAGTAAAAACACGGAAATTTTTAGTAACTTTTGATGCGATATCAATGAGGACAACATCCTCAGCACCACTAAAAGAAATGGAGATATTGTTAAAAGTTTCTAAGGCAAATTTAAGAATTTCCCTGGGTGTCCTTTGACTATATTCTGCTTCTAAGGCAGGAATATCTAAATTAGTTGGGGTAGCTACCATATTTTTGTGTTCTTTGCTTCGGCAAACTGAATTTTACCAAGTTAAGATGCTTTTCTACCATTCAACCTGGAGAATAGTGGAGTTTTAAATAGGGTATCAAAGCGACATCAAGATGGGATCTTGCCATAGTTACCTTCGCTGAAGCCATGCCAAAAATAGGATAGAATTGTAAAGAAATATTAAGGACTGATTTCCATGAATTGGTTGTTTTTTGCCCTGGGACTACTCACCGCAGTATTAGCGATAGGGATTTTATTATATTTACTCACCCCTCGTCGTTACCAATCATCTAACTCCGTAGCCAATTCTTACGACCAATGGACAGAAGATGGGATTTTAGAATTTTACTGGGGCGAACACATCCACTTAGGTCATTATGGATCACCACCACAAAGAAAAGATTTTCTGGTGGCTAAATCTGACTTTGTGCATGAAATGGTGCATTGGGGTGGTTTAGATAAATTACCCGCCGGTACAACTGTTTTAGATGTTGGCTGTGGCATCGGGGGTAGTAGTCGTATTCTAGCAAAAGATTATGGATTTGCGGTAACAGGGATTACCATCAGTCCTCAACAAGTCCAACGTGCCCAGGAGTTAACGGACAATGGACTGGATGTGAAATTTCAGGTAGATGATGCTATGGCGCTTTCCTTCTCTGATGCCAGTTTTGATGTAGTTTGGTCTATTGAAGCCGGTCCGCATATGCCAGATAAAGCCGTTTTTGCCAAAGAATTAATGCGGGTGCTCAAGCCGGGTGGAGTGCTGGTTGTGGCTGACTGGAATCAAAGGGACGAACGCCAAAAACCTCTGAATTTTTGGGAAAAACCCGTAATGAAACAGTTACTAGATCAGTGGTCTCATCCTGCTTTTGCCAGCATTGAAGGTTTTAGTGAACTGTTATCAGAGACGGAATTAGTTCAAGGAGAGGTGAAGACAGCAGACTGGACACAAGCAACACTTCCTTCTTGGTTAGATTCTATTTGGCAAGGAATAGCCCGTCCGCAGGGATTAGTGCGTTTTGGGATACCTGGTTTGATTAAATCTGTGCGAGAAGTTCCTACACTGCTACTGATGCGACTGGCATTTGGTACAGGTCTGTGCCGCTTTGGGATGTTCCGAGCTGTCCGGAAATAATCTCACTCAAAACTGAGTATTTTGATGCTGATAGTACTTATGGGCTGCCATGGCCATAGCTAGAAATCCCCACATAATCATACCAGAAAGACCGATCATGGTACTATAGCCAACTAGCTGCACACAAAAAGTAATACTAATCGCGCGGGCGGTACTGACAAAAGTATCAAACCGAGCCTCAGCATACTGAAACACGCTGAAGATTATCAACATAAACCCGGCCAGATAAGGTATTGCACCCACCCACCCCAGGGTAAAAAACATATCTAGAATACCACTGTCAAGGACAAAGACTTCCAATTCACCAGTCTTTTCATTCAGGGTCCAGATATTTCCTAATCCTTTACCTAAAACATTAGAAAGAGCTAAGTTTAAATTTCTCTCATAGCTTTCTGATCTCTCATTAAAGCTAGTATCTTTTTCTAACTGAGAAAATGTTTCTAACCGATTTGTCACGACATCCGAAATCGGCTCAATATTAGTCAAGGGTATAACACACATGATGATGATTAAAATCATGGCCATTAAGCGCATTTGAAGATGCGCCTTGACGGAACCAAAAATCATCACTATTCCCAAGAACCAACCCAACCAACTACTACGTACTTGTGTCAGTAAAAATGACAAATAACCAAGGGCTGAGGCCGGTAAAATTAAGCTTCCCGAACTGGTGAATAATAACAGTAGTCCTGTTTGCATAATAGAAGCAAAGGGTCCAGGTGAGTGTAAAGTACTCCATACCCTCATACCAAAAGGTTCAGGACTTCCTGAACTTGTATACATTTTCGATTCTATCAGCCAGTATCTATCCCATTCCGGTGCGACTACAAATTGATAGATAGCATAAATACTTAATAGCAATACAGCCCAGATGAATATACGTTGAATATTCTGGCGGTAGCTGGGATAGTCTCGCCAGTTGATAAACAAGTGAAAGGCAAAGAGAATGGGACTTAGCCAATCTAAAAGACCCCTGGCTACAGGTAGGGGTGAATTATGAACCAAACCGATTAAAAAACCATAGAAGACCGCGATAAAAGCCAAAACAAACGGCATGGCTCCCTGAGTGGAAGCCCGGGGAGAGTGGCGTAAAAAAGTCGCTATAGTCACAAATACTACTAAGTAAGGTGCTATGAGCATCTGACGGGTGGGGTCCCAGCCAATTCGATAGTCAACTAAACGGGCGGCTAAGGGTGTAAGAAACCATATCCACCAAGTAAAACCGATATAGAGAATGGGATGACGTAAGTATAAGAATATGGCTACTGCTAAAGCGGTCACGGGGTAAACTAAGCGCAATAAAGCAGCAGCACCGGCAAAATAGGAAACTACAGTCAGTAGCAGAAAGCCGGAAATAGCTAGCCAACCTTGTAGCGATCGCTCTTGGGGAAAAAAGTTTGATTCTGAAAAACTATTGAAATGTATCTGTTTGGAAATCATGATCGCCAATAACTAATGACCAATTACGAATTGTCGATGTGCTAACCAACGTCCCCGCCAGGACAGCAATAACTTTTGTCCGGCAATTTTACCTTGACTAGGTAAAAGTCGCAGCCATTGGATTAAACCTAAACTATCTCTTGTCCCTACTAATAATGCCCACAGCCAAAACACAAAATGACGCGATCGCGGCAGATGTTCTAGTAAGACTAAAGTTTCATTATGAACTAGGTTAATCAAAGCAATTTCATTAAAGTTGTGGCGTTGGTCTTCATCAAAACGTTGGGCTGGATAGTGATCTACCGCCACTTGGGGATCATAAATTATTTTCCAACCAGCCCGCTTTAAACTCAGAGTAAAGGCCATTTCAAAGTGTACCTGCGCTCCTGTACCACGCATTCGCTGATCAAATGTTAATTTCCCAATTGCTTGGGTACGAAAACTCATATTCACCCCTTTGAGAACATCAACTTCCCGGGGTGATCCTACTCCTAAATGGTGGTTACCAATTACCCGCCCGAACCACTGCAACTTACCAACTATGGGCTGTTGACCGTCTTCAATTTTGTCACCGTAGTGTACCCAATCGCGACCACCGACACCGCCAATAGCAGGATCAGTGATAAAGTGAGCGTTGATTCTTTCCAACCAATCAGAATGAGGTGCTGCGTCATCATCAGTAATAGAAACAATATCTCCTATTACCACGTTCAATCCGGCGTTGAGTGCGGCTACTACTCCCGGCTCCGTCACAGGTACAATATGTAATGGTAACCTTTCGGCGTAAAATCCGCCGAGGAATTGCCAAGTCTGGGTATCTGTATCCCGAACCACGACAACTACTTGATCAACTGGTTTAGTTTGTACTTGCAGCGCCAAAAGGCAACGTGATAGATCTAGAGGACGGCGATAGGTGGGGACGAGAACCGTATTCCTCATGATTCATTAACTCCTCAAATAAATCTAAATAGGTTTGTGCCATACTGCTCCAACTGTGTTGTTCTGCAACTAAACGCGCGGCTTTTCCCATTTGTTGGTATAATGAGCGATCGCTACTGAGTAACTGTAATGCTTGTGTTAAAGCTTCTACATCGTCTGAGTTTGACAACACTATTCCCGATTCTGGTGTTACTAAAGCAGCAGCACCGGTGGAACTGGCGGTAATTACAGGTAACCCAGAAGCCATGGCTTCAATAACCACTAACCCAAAGGGTTCATAACGTGAGGGGAAAACCAAGAAATCCACAGCTTTCATCAGTTCTGGTACATCAGACCGCTGTCCCAAAAAATGTACGCGCTGACAAAGTCCTAATGATGCTGCTAACTGAAGATAGGGGCTTCCTTGAGTATTTCCCGCTACGACTAGATGTAAGTCAGGAACTTGGACTAAGGCTTGTAAGACTGTATCTAAGTTCTTGCGCGTCAGTCTGATATCGCCCGCAAACAATGCTAAGGGTACATTTTCGGGTAGTTGCCATTTTTGGCGATCGCTGACTCCTGGGGAAAACTCTTGTAAATCAACGCCGTTTAAAATTACTTTGATAGACTCTGGGGGTACACCTATTGCTTGTAAGTCCTGAGCGACTTGATCAGAAACGGCTACTACTACTTGAGCTTTAAGAAAAGCTGGTTTTTCCCAATGTGCATTTAAAGTTGTGTATAGCCACTGGTAGGAGTTATATAGGAAATTTCCTGGTTTTTTTTGAGTTTTATTAGAGGTAAATTTCCCCCAAGAATTATGGACAAAATGTACTGCGTTGACATCTCCTGGGGGATTAGTAATTGCGCCATTAACTTTTACTATGTCCACTTCTTGGCGATGTTGTTTTAACCATATTGTGCTTTTAGTGGCAAAAATAATGTTACGGAGAAATTCTGTAGGATAGCCTTTTACAGGAATATCAACCCACTTAATTAGGTGACTTTGCTGTAATTCTAAATCTACTTGACTAGCTAATAATGTTAATTGATAACCGCGACGAATTGCTTCTTGGGCTACTTCATAATTAACTCTACCCTGACCGTCGCATTTTTGTAGGCTATGGGTAACGATACAAATTTTCATTTATTACCTTTCAGGATTTGATATGTAATACTAGTTTTGTCGGAACTGGTAATTAAGCATTAAAAAATTAGCTGGTGCCATAGCTCTTCTGATTCAGGTAGTTGTCAATTTATCTTGCTGTTCTGAGTAACTGATTGGTGAGAAATTTGGGTGTAAAACTCAGAGTTAAAGCTGCAATAGTGCGGAAATTAAATTTCTGCTGTTTGAGGGATCGACAAAGGTGATAACGTGCTGTTTTTGTCTGTTGATTTCGTAGTAAACCAATTCCCAATGTGGTATGGGATTCTAACAGTTTTTCTTGAAAGTAAGATTTAAATTCCTTTATACGACTATCTTGTATAAAGATTTGGTAACAGAAAATCTCGCTTTTGGCCTTGCGAATTTTTGCCTGTGCATCACGATTACCACTGAGTTGAGTTTCAGTTTCGTGATGGTCTCGATATAGTGTTAGTCTTTCTGGATGATAGTAAGCACTACAACCCGATATACAGCAGAGGTAGGTTAAATATAAATCCCACATCCCCCCAATTTCTGAGGGAATAATCTCCCAATCAATCACATGATTGCGAATTAAACAAGCTGCTGCTGTGGGTATGCTTTTATCTATTAAGCCAATTTTATAGAATGGTTGATGAGTTCCAGGGGCGAGTTGATCTCGCTTATAACTGCGTGTATTCAATTCAGTTCTATCATATTGAATCTTGCCATACCTATCGATAATATATTGGTCACAAAAGGCGATGATTAAATCAGAATTTGCTTCTAAGGGTGGTACAAGCTTTGCTAAAAAGTCCTCCTTCCACATATCATCATCGTGGAGACTAGCGACATATTTACCACGCGCCATTTTGAAACCATGTATCTGATTTCCCTGCATTCCCACATTTTCTGAATGTCGCCAAAAGCGAATGCGTGGATCTGCAAAATATTCCACGATGGCTTGGGGATTTTCTGGACTGCAGTTATCAGAAACAATAATTTCAATGTTTCTATAAGTTTGGTTAACAGCACTGGCGATCGCCTGCTTGAGGTACTCTGGTCGATTATAAGTGGGAATGACTACACTCACCAACGGGCTATCTGTAAGGTTGAATTCAGTATTTAGTGACATAATTTCGACTATTGAGATGATTTTAAAACTTTATTGTTAGTGGTTCTGTCCTCAAATTGGGCGATGGTTTGCCCATAAATTTCTGCTAACCTTTGCAGGTGGATATCAATAGTAAATTCTGCCTGATACCAAGCTTGACCCCTTTCACCCATGAGTCGGCATTTGGGATAATTAGTGGCTAGTTCGTTGATAGCATGAGCTAATTGTTTGATATTATTAGCTGGAACTAAAATTCCTGTTTCCCCATCTCGTATATGTTCGGGAATACCGCCTACAGCACTAGCAATGATAGGTCGATAGTGACTATAGGCTTCCAGGGTTACTAGACCAGCGGGTTCAGGCCAAAGACTAGGAAAGACTACAGCAAAGCACTGTTGATAAAGTAACTCTAATTGCTTACTATTACACCAACCATGCCAGGTAATGCGATCGCTTAAGCCCATTTGACTGGCTAGTTTTTCCATGGTTGACTTACTCCAACCATCGCCAGCAATATCAAGATGGATACCTTCGTTAGTTTGCGCCAAAGCTTTAATCAACCATTCCACGCCTTTATCGGGAACAATGCGACCAGCAAACAAAATCCGCTGATTTTGATGAGTGGCTAAATTTAAAGGTGCTGTGGTTTGTGTAGGTGGTTTGACACCACACCGCAGTGTCACCACTCTTTGCGGTGGGATACCATTACTAATGATTTGCTGACGTACATAATCACTGTTAGCAATTACGGGAATTTGCAGTTTTTTGAGTCTTTCTAGTGGATGGTAAGTGTTAAACCAATTGTGTATCAGCTTTTGCGGTCGGCGGCTACCACAACCATCTATCAAATGTCCCCAAGCACACCCCAGAGGATTTATGGGGCGATCGCAAACTTTGGCGCGATTGGCTAAATATTTTGTGCCACTAGGACAATAGCTAGAGTGATTATGTAAAGTCAATATGGCTGGACATTCTTCCCGCAAATCCAGCAGCATATCTGGGTCGTGAATGTGCAGTAATTGGGCTTGCTGCTGATCGAAATTCTTTAAAGAATAAATTGTGCGATCGCTGACCCCAGTCATGGGAGAATTTATCAAAGAAGCTAAATAAGTTTCAATACCCCCACCCCCACTGATATTAGTACGGGAGCAGTGATAGATCATTTTCTTATCAACTAATGTGTAACTCATATTGACTCAAATTGTTTAGTTATAATCATCATTTTTCTCTAAGACAAGTTAGGATGAAAATTTATATTGCTACATTCATCCAAAACTTATGTCTCACATCACTGACATAATGCCGTAAAGCAATTGTTTTACTCGCAAAATTATCTCTATATATAAATTGATCCATGACATTCATTACATACTTTTCTGAGCAGAGGGGAATGCTATCATGATTATGAATTGTTAAATGGACAATGGTTTGTTCTGTAAAATAGCTTGGTGTTGCCGATAAATTTGCCAAACGTTTAATGGCAAAACTCCAATCTAATTCATGCTTAAATAAAATAAATCCCGCATTGATAGGATTTAATTTTTCTGTTTCTTCATAAAGGATTCTCCCATCTAGTGAATTTGCACAATCTGGTAAATAATGGCAGACTGGACTATCTGAATTAGCCAACTCTACTAAATCACTTCCCCCTGGGAAGAATAAAATATCTGAGTCTGTATAGATAGTGGTACCATGAATGGGAATTGACATCAATGCTGATAATTTTTTACCCATAGGATGGATTTGGGCATAATCACATACACATTGCGGTAAATCTGGTTTAATAAATTCGTTGATGGGTATGACTTCAACACAGGGATGAATCCGGCGCAATAACTGACAACTCAAATCAGTATAGCTACCATCAGAAATCACGGTAAATTTATGAGGGATACCAACATGGGTGATAAATGAGCGAATACTTGCGACTTGTTCGGGTAAGTCTCGTTCACAAGATAATGCATATACAGTCAACGGAACTTGTTGAGTTATTTTGATGTCACGTTTAACGGTTTTAGCTATCTTAGATTGATATAAATTACGGTTAATTTTTCCTTGCAATCTAGCCGCATGATAGCCAATATTTACCATTTTTTATATCTCCTAAAAATCAAGAATATATCAATTTATTCTGCAATCTACCAGCGATAAATCAGGATAAATTTATCCAGGGTTACCCATTTGATATTGGGTCTTGTGATATTCCCATAACTTGCCTTTAAGTTCTAATAATTCCTGGTAATTACCTTGCTCGACAATGCGTCCTTGTTCTAATACCACGACTTTGTCTGCTTGGGCGATAGTTGAGAGACGATGAGCGATCGCAATCACTGTTTTACCTACAGATAGCTTTTCGAGAGATTCTTGAATCAAGCGTTCAGTCATGGAATCAAGAGCGCTGGTGGCTTCGTCCAAAATCAGAATTTCTGGGTCTTGCAGCAAAGCCCGGGCGATGGCAATTCGCTGGCGTTGTCCTCCAGATAATCGCACACCCCGATCCCCCAGTTGAGTATTTAACCCTTCAGGCATTTCTTCAATAAATTCGAGTGCATTGGCTAGTTGAGCAACTTTGCGAATTGCAGCTTCAGTTGCCCCTTCTGTACCGTAAGCAATATTATTCGCCACAGAAGTATTGAAAATAAAGGTATCCTGACTGACAACAGCGATTTTCTGTCGTAAAGATTTAATGTCAAATTTGCGGATATCCACCCCATCAATCATGATATTTCCGGCTGTTGGATCATAAAATCGGGGAATTAAATCAATCAATGTACTTTTACCAGCACCAGTACCACCGACTAACGCCGTAGTTTTACCTTTTTCAATACTTAGGGTAATATTCTTGAGCACTGATGTATTAGCATCATAGCCAAAATCCGCTGAGACTACATCAATTGAATACTCTAGCCCATTAAATGAGAGATAACCATTCTGCAAATAGGTTTTATTGTCAGTTCTAATTAACTCCTTAATATTATCTGCTGCTCCTTCGAGTGTGCTTAAATGGGCTCTAGTGCCATTAATATCTTGGACAATTGGCACAACGCGAAAGAGAACAAAGAAAAATGTCAGCAAAGAAGCTACCTGTAGGGTTCCATTGGCAACAAAAGCAGTAAAGGCAAAAACAATCATGCCAATCAGAATCGTACTAGCTAAAGCTTCAGCTAGCGGTCTAACCAGCGCCCAAGTTAATACAACTTTGGTGGCGGTGCTAACTACTTGATTGCTAGCTTGATAAAAACGATGGCGCTCAAATTCTTGAGTTGCAAAGGCGTGAACCGTGCGAATTGCGTTAATAAATTCAATAGCTATAGAGGTAAATTTCCCATTAGCAATTGAGGTACTAAAACTAGTTTCCCTAGCACGGGAATTGAGTGTTGATAATCCAACCCCTATTAAGGTGAATAATAGAAAAGAAATAATTGTCAGCTGCCAAGATAATAAACACATGGAGACAAAATAGACACAAATGGTTATCCCTCTAGTTATCAAAAATGCTGCTCCACTAAACCACTGTTTTATTCTCTCAATTTCCGTAGTGATAGTATTAATTATTTCGCCGGATTTGGTGTTATTAAAATAACTTAAAGGTAATGCTTGCAACTGTTCAAAAATTTGTTTACGCAAGCGGTCGGCTAGACGTAATTGAGATATTTCTATGTATACTTGTGCGAGGTAATTGAAACTAGCACGTATCCATGTACTGACTAAAATTAGTAAGGAAATACGATATAGTCTCTCAATTGCCGATGTCTGAGTCGCTAAAATCCAGGTGTCAAACCAAGAAATTCCAGTTTGAATTGGTTCGGCATCAGGGGTAGTTAAATTTTGCAAAAATGACAAGAGAAAGCCGATACTAAAACCTTCAAAAGTTGCAGCTAGCACTGAAAATAGTAAAGCGAGAATAGTAACTTTACGGAATTTTTTAAATTCTCGCAATATTAAAGAATTTTTCTGCCAAAATTTACTGGCTTTAAAGCGATCGACTAAGACTTGAGCAGCTTGAATATACATGATTTTTTTCAACCATAATGTGAGGACTTACATAAGTCATAGAGATGCTCAATAACCCTTTAATTGTAGTAAGACAAAAAATTGCTTATCTTTGTCTAGGGTGCGTCAGACAAAGCGCCATAACGCACCTTATGGACTGAATGCATTTAGCAGAAAATCACAGTGTTGGGTTATCCAAATGCAAAACACTAGATTGTTGCCATGAATCCGTCATGTCTGATAATTGATTCATCTGCTCTTGTCCGGCCACAGTTAGAACAGTTTCTAAAGTACAATTAGGAGATACCATCAAAGTCGTTTCACCGCGCAGCACATTCCACAACTGGGGTAGATGGTCTAGATCGTATTTACGCATCCAACGCCCTAAAGGTGTGAGATTCTCCTTTGTGGTTGTACAAAACTTGAGGGCACGAAAGATTTTACCTCGTTTTCCCACCTGCCACTCACTGGTGAAAATTGCCCCTGGTGACTCCACCTGTAAAATGACAAATAATACCAGCATAACTGGACTCATGAGTAGTAGCAAAAACAAAGCGGTAATCCAGTCAATGAGTTGTTGCCAACGGCTAAGTTGTTTATTGTTAGAGGGTAGGCGAAGAAATATGGGCTTACCAGCTTGCTCGCAGGCTTCAACCCACAGTGTCAGATAATCCTTGCCAACACTGGGATCTATACTGACCAAATTTACCGGAGAATGTTTTAAGCAATTGACTAATAATTGCTCATCATGCAAGGAAGGTAAGTAAAGGTGTTTAGTTTTTCCGGGGGATTTAACTAACAACTGACCACGCCGCCATTGGAGTGTACAGTATGAAAAGCGATGATTGTGGTGTTGCTCGGCTGGATGAGAGGAATTGCCGAGGGTAGGAGGAATTAATGAAATTGTCATATGTCTTTGGATCTATACAATAGTGAATCGCTGAGTTAATATTGAAGGCTATGAATGCCAAAGACTCAAACCGAATTTTGTTTTGCTCCAAAAATAGGTAATTGTGTGCCGAAATATGCTTTTTAAGTTGCACTCCAGATAACTCTAGATTTTGGGCAATTATACTGGTGTAAAAATGTAAAAACCAGAAGGATACTTAGGAAATAAGTAGCAGTAAACATACTGCACAAAAGGGAAATTAAGGGGATTATCTGATCAACATGGATAATCGAAAAGTGCTTCAATAAAATTCCCTCATCCCTTAAGTGCGCCATAAATTCATATCTACAATTAGTTGCGACTACCTATTTTTTTCTGAATCTCACAAAACCAGTTTAACCTTGACTTTTAGTTGTTGCGTTGGGGCTTTAATGTCTAGGATATAAGACCTTTGAGACCTGACTATATGGTGGGGTAAATTCTTTATTTAGTCTTTAAATAGCCTCTGCTTTTTATCCTTAATTATAAAGCTACTATAAATATAGTTATTTTGAAGTAATAGTATTATCCTGGAAATTTGATATTAGTCATATCCGAGAAAGAATGTAGAGAGTTTCCAGGGAATATCTCTATAATGGTTATAGGATGGGCATATTTAAATTCTGGATATGTCTATTGAGAAAGTCCAGCAATGGGGGCTACTGGAGTTGAGACAATTACAGACATATTTATTGGGGTTAGGTAAACTCTTAGCGGTCAGGATACCTACCTCAGAATAATGTTAGTATTCAGATTTGTGCCTCATCTATCTACAAACTGCTGGATCTAAAAAAAAGATATGTGCGATCGCCCAAGCGCTGTTTCTGGGATGGAGGGCTTTTGTCACTTCCCAGACCAAACACTGGGTTAGGGCAGTTGACCTGAGCGATCGCACATAATATAAAACCTTTCAATTGGTAAAGCACACTGATACAAGTAAACGCTTCCTCTGTTGCTCACCTATTTTTCCAAAACTTGTTGTAGCGCTAATTGGGAGGACTTAGACGGCTGGGGATACTGTACATAGGTACTGTCAGAGTTTGAGACTCCACTAGCCACAACCCCGATGAGGTTTAACTTACTCAACATACCTGTAGCTTGGGCTATTTGGCTGCGAGTTACTTTACTCATGCTTGCTGTGAGTACCACACTACGACAAGATGAAGCTGTAAGCATGGCATCCACCAAACCAAGAACTGGCGGAGCATCTATGAGGACCAAATCATAATTTTCCTCAAATTCCCCTATTAATTCTTTCATGCGTGGTGAACTCAGAAGATTTGCGGGGTCAATAGGTATAGGCCCGGCTGTTAAAATATCAATGTAAGCCGAATCTAAAGTAGGAATACTATGACGGTTGGGAATAGCCGCATGACTAGCCAAGAGGGTAGATAGTCCTTGCTCATTGGGAAGATTGAGTTGTTCGTGGAGACTAGGGTCTCTTAAATTAGCATCAATGAGTAGTACCCGCTTGTGTAAACGAGCCGCACTCATAGCTAAACCCAACGCCAAAGCTGACTTACTCTCATCTGGTAAAGGCGAGGTAACCATCAGGGACTTCAAGTTGGGAAGAGAATTTAAAAGTTCAATATTTTTCAAAATTAAATCCAGGGATTCCCAGCGCGGTGCTGATTGCAACACCTGAATAGTCCAGGGGGCAAGAACTTCTGGTTTCCCAAAAGGTAACTTAATAATTGATTCTCTGCTTTTGGTAGTTGGCAGTTTGGGAGTAGTTCCCAACAAGGGTAAGGAAACCTGTTTTTCCAGTTCAGCAGTGGTATGAACAGCATCATCAGATGCTTCTCGAATAAAAGTAGTCATACCTCCTAACATCAAGCCAACTACTGCACCCAACAACAGATTCTGCTGGAGATTGGGCCCCATATAAATACCTAACTGCGGTTCTTCCACAACTTCCCAGTTAAAGCCCCCTTTGGCAAGTTCTTGGCGCAATTTCTGTTCTGCTCGCAATAGCTCCTCTAACCTTTCACGGCTAAATTGTAGCTGTGGCATAATCCGATTGTAATAAGCCAACAAAGGCGGAAAGCGTTTGATTTCAAAACGCAATTCATTTTCTTTTTCCGCTAAAGTTTGATCGCGGGCGCTTAAAGCAACTATAGTTGTTTGGGTTTCCACTAGCTGAGTAGCCAGATTCAGGTCAATTTCGCCAAATTGTCCTTGTTCTAAAAGAGGTACTTGGGAGGAGAATACACCATTAGACTGTACGCCTAAAGTTCTGCTAACCTCTTGTTGCAATAATTGCTTCTGGCTTTCAAGTTGTTCTTGAAGCTTTTGTACACCGGGAGTTGCATCGGTAAAGCGCAACCGCTCTTGAGCTAGTGCTAGTTCGGTTTTTTGAATTTCGTTGAGTAAGCCTTGGTAACGGGTAGACTGACTCAGACGAGAAGCAACCAGCGCATTTTGTGGAGAACGCCTGAGTTGTTCTTGCAAAGTTTTTTGGCGTGCTATGGCCTCTTGATACTGAGAACGGGTAGTACGACGCTCTTGTTGAATAGCATTTAAAGAGTCTTCTAGGGTTTTAGCTTGTGACTCAGGATCGATTAAATTTTGGTTTCTGCGGAATCTTTGCAGATTAGTCTCTGAGGCGTTCACTTCCTCGCTGGCTTTATTTAACTGTTCCCGAATAACTTGTAAACCTTTTTGTAACCGCGCATCCTGTTGCTGTTTATTATATTCCACATAAACTTGCCTAATTGCCGCCAGAACTTTTTGTGTCTGTTCGGGATCGTTGGCACTATACTCTACTTGGAAAATTTTTGTAGCTAAATCATCTTCTTTATTCCTGATTTGATGAAGAACTAAAGATTCTTTAATTTCGTTGACATTGATCTGAGGATAGTCAGATTTAAGTTTTTCAACTGCTTGTTGAATCAGTCCTGAACTTTGCATGAGATTCAGCTGGGTTGCTGTGTCTATCTTAATGTCAGGCTCGATAAATTGAGTGTCTACTCCGGCATCTTCTCGCCTACCTTGATAATTAGGTTCTACAAGCAACTGCATGGAGCTTTTATAAGTAGGTTTTGTCCTTGAAGTTACTAGAGCTGCGATGGCAATTGAAGTCAAAAATACTGCTAAAAACCAAGGAAACCTCCGAATTAATATCTTAAATAGCTGTCCGTAGCTTGGTTCTATACTAGAGTTAGTAATGTGATTTATACCCGGAGTAAGACTAGGTTGATTCATGTTTATTATCCTTATCTGCTATACGTTATACGTAGCGTAAATCCCTTTAGGGATATAGTGATACTAATTTTAAATTCTCCCTGATTCTAAACTTTCAGGCTAACTATGACAAGATATTTTATGGTGGGTACATAAGCTTTACCTAATCTTTAATTTAGAAATTATAACTCCCTGTTTATTTCTAGATGTGTGATTTTTTGTGGCTGGTTGATAATCTGTATATAATGCGTCACAAATTATCAATTTACACTGCAAGTTTGTTCAATAAGCTGCTCAACCTTGTTAAAAAATACTGGTTCCGAAAAATTATTAACTGCATGCTTACGAATACTTTCATAATCCCAAATGATTCGTCCGGACTCTAGTAATGCAGATTGTATGGACTCGGGTGTTTGTCTCTTAAACAATACCCCTGTTTTGCCGTGTATCTGTGTATCTAAAACTCCACCTGCCCCGTAGGCAATCACTGGTGTCCCACTAGCATTTGCCTCAACTGGAACTAATCCATAATCTTCTAAAGCTGCAACTATTACAGACTTGGCCTTAGAAAATAATTCTTTGCGTTGAGAATCACTGACGTGTCCTAAAAATTTAATATTATCTAAAGCTTTGGCTTTTAGACGTTGTTGTTCAGGTCCATCGCCTGAAATTAATAATTGCCAACCTAGCCAGTTAAATGCTTCGATGATTATATCTAGCCGCTTATAGCTGATCATCCTCGCCGAGGCCAAATAATATTCATCTTTTGTATCTGAGAACAAGAAATTATTTGTATCAATGGGATAGTTAATGGCAATTGCTTGTTTGTTATAAATTTTTTCAATACGACGGGCAACTATACTAGAGTTAGCAATGTAAAGATCGGGTTCTTGAGCATATTTCAAGTCCAGATTTCTCATTAGTTGAAAAATTTGCTCAATTAATGGCGCAAAATATCGGTAGTCTCCATATTCCCTTAAATAAGTTTCCGTATCCCACAGGAAACGGGTAACATTATGACAAAAACAAATATGTTTTGCATCTGGACGTTTGCGTACTGCTTTGGCAAAGCTCGTACTGCTACTAATAATCAAATCATAATCTTGTAAATCCAAGGCGCGAAAGGCGGGAAAATACAAAGGAGCCATCAATCTAAAATACTTGACTGCGCCGGGAATTTTTTGCAAAAAAGTAGTTTGGACTATACGCTCACCCATATCAATAGTTTTTTGCGGATTGTACAAAGAGGTAAAAACATCCGCTTCGGGATAGCGCTTACAAAGTAACTCAAATACACGCTCTGCCCCACCGCGCTGGGTTAAGTAATCATGAACTAGAGCAATTTTCATAGTTGTGTCTAGATTTATTCTTAAGTGTGTTGTAAAAGTTTCTAGGTAGTTGCTCTTAACAACTTGAGTGTTGAGAATTATCAATGCCTATTGTTATATCTTTCACCTCTACATACAAATCTAGACAAGGTGAAAAGGTCTGGCCTCATGATAAATGTTGCTTGGACTACAGTCCTCACTACAAACTGAGTTTATGTGTTGGTGGAAGATTCCCTCAAAAACTCAGAGGATGTTTGAGGGATTTTCTTCACTGCACTGATACAGAAGGTACTGTTGTTACCCAACCATTGCGAGAACTCTTTCTGATGCAAAATAAGCGTTTTGTTCGGCGCGCAGTTGGTCGCAAAGTCTACCTTGAGGTAAGTCTACATCATCATAGGTGAGGACTTGATCCTGGCAAATGTCTCGTTTGAGGCGACAGCCTTCGGCTAAACCGATGGGTAGCAATTTCTGCTCTTGAACAATGGCAGAATTCTCACATTGGCCGTAGGTCATATAGTAGCCGATACCATCTAAGGTTTCGCCAGCTTTGAGGTTAATTTTGGCGGTGGTGATCACATCCACCACTGGGCCGGCCAGGGGAGATAAGACAGTATCCTGGAACAGGACAGCACGCGCTACAGACAATGGAACTTCAAAATGGCAGAGGTGATAGGGAGTGTAGAAGCTATATAAAGGACCTTCACCTAATTTGTACAAATCTAGATAGTGACGTTGTTTGGGGTCTTCGTGAGTAGCAAATACAAACACGCCGGGGCTGGGTTGAGCGCCAACTACATAATCAACAATACCACCAAGTTCTTTTAGTTGTTCAACATCGTACATTTTGGTCATTTGATCAACATGACCGCTGAAGTTGTAACCTAGCATTCCGCGTTGGGCTACTTTCATTCCTGTAGCGTTAGCAACGATGGCTTGCTCGAAGGATATTTTGGTTCCATCGGCAAAGCTGGTCACCATGTGGGCTTTTTGACCCCAACGTTTAGCAAATCCTTCTTGGGTTGTAGGATTGCGATAGGGGTCTTGAAGTCCTTTAATATTACCGCACAATAACGGAGTCAGACCAATACTTTTGACAAATCGGTAGAGATTCATTTCTACCCCTGGTTGATCTCCATCACAGGCGCTGAGAATGATTCCGGCTTTGTCGGCGTACACCTTCAGGATGGGGCCGATGGTAGCGTCAAGTTCGGCGTTCATCATAATCACATGTTTACGATGGGCGATCGCTTGCATCACAATGTGAGCACCAAATTCGACTGCGCCAGTAACTTCGATAATGGCATCAATTCCCTCAGCTTGGCAGAGTAATTCAGCATCTTCGGTAACTGCATATTTATGCTGTGCGATCGCCGCTTCTAATTCAGTGACACTGGTAACAACTTGAATATTTTCTTGTCCTGCTTCTGTATAAGCTTTTTTAGCTGCATCAACCTGACGGCTAAAAACCGCCACCAACTCCATTCCCGGAACTGAATTAATAATTTGATTTGCAATCCCTCGACCCATAAAACCAGCACCAATCATCCCCACTTTCACTGGATTTCCAGCTGCGGCGCGGGCTTCTAAGGCACGATCAATAATAATCATTAGTTGAACTCCTGTGTGTTAAATAGAACTATTTATGTAGTCCGGTGATCTATCCCATGAAACTTCTAGGTCAAACCATTTGAAATTAATGCCCTTGATACTTGTTTGGTTGTGTTCTTTGGATCCTTAGTGGTTCATTCCTTAACCACTTATAATGCATGGCACAACTAGGCACTACCAACAGGAATCATTTCTAGTAATGTCCAATTTAAATCCTTGTCGGAAATGTGAGTAACTTCTAAAGGCCATTCAATATTAAAAAAAGGGTCGTTATAGCGTAATCCCCGTTCATAACCTGGTGTATAAAACTCACCCACTTGATAGACAACCTCAGCCTCATCTGTGAGAGTTTGATAACCGTGAGCAAACATTTCTGGTACGTACAAAGCCCGGTGATTTTCGGCGCTTAATTCCACGCCTATATGTGATAAGAAAGTCGGCGATTCAGGACGCATATCAATAATTACGTCATAGATTACCCCTTGAGTACAACGCACTAATTTGGTTTCCGCAGCTGGGGAAACTTGATAATGCATTCCCCTAACAGTCCCTTTTTTATGGTTAAAAGATATATTACATTGGGCAACGGTAGGTTTTAATCCATGTGCCATAAACTCTTGAGCGCAGAAACCACGGGCGAAAAAGCCGCGATGATCCGGCTTTTTGTCAACATCAACAATGAATGCGTCTTTGAGTGCAGTTGGGGTAAAATTCATAGAATTTATCTTGATAAGTCCTTGGGAAAAAGTTAGCACTATCTCGGAATTGGTGGTTTAATTGCTCACATTTCCCGTATATTAAACTCCCAACAGGGAAAATTCTCGTTGCTGAAAATCTGCAAGTTGCATAAACTGCTGAATCTGAGATTGGCTTTTTTGCTGCATATCATTATCTTGTTCCCAGGCTTTAGTCCAATCCACAATCCAAGCTAAAGCTGTTGGTAAATCTAATTGTGGTTCCCAATTAATTTGAGTCCGGGCTTTAGAACAATCCAAGGTTAAAAAATTAGCCTCATGGGGTTGAACTCCACCATCCTGAATCCAATGAGCATCGTCACCCCAAAACTGCTGTAACTGATTAACTACCCAAGCTACAGTTTTCACTCCTGATTCATTTGGACCAAAATTCCAGCCTCCAGAATATACTGAACCGTGAGTAAATAATTTTTCAGCTAGCATTAAATAACCGTTGAGGGGTTCTAGAACGTGTTGCCAAGGGCGCACTGCTTGGGGGTTTCTAATGACAACTTCTTTCCCGGAAAGCCAAGCATTGAGAATATCAGGAACTAGCCGATCCTTAGCCCAATCTCCTCCACCAATGACATTTCCGGCTCGCACGCTGGCGATCGCTACCCCATGTTGGGGGTAATCAGCCGGATTAAAAAAAGATTGACGATAAGCCGTAGTGACTAATTCAGCGCATCCTTTACTACTGCTATAAGGGTCATATCCTCCCATAGGATCTGTTTCCCGGTAACCCCAAACCCATTCGCGATTTTCATAACACTTATCAGAGGTGACTGAAACTACTGCTCTGACACTGGGTACATTCCTGACTGCTTCCAATACATTGACTGTTCCCATAATATTCACCGCATAGGTGTCTACTGGGTTGTAGTAAGATTCCCGCACCAAAGCCTGAGCCGCCATATGGATGAGAATATCTGGCTGGTAGGTTTGCATGACTTGCTGGAGAAAATCTAAATTTCTGATGTCTCCTACCACCGATGTCATTCCATCAGCAACATTAGCTAACTCAAACAGATTCAAGGCTGTGGGCGGAGTTAAAGCATAACCACAGACCTCAGCCCCTAACATTTGTAACCAGAGAGATAACCAACTACCTTTAAAGCCCGTATGTCCGGTGACAAAAACTTTTTTTCCCGCCCAGAAATTTGATTCCATTTGATCAATTCTCCTCATACAATACTGCGTAAATAAACCAGCTAATTACCACACTTTCCACGGAGCTTCACCACTTTTCCATAGCTCTTCTAGGTGGTTTTTATCGCGTAATGTATCCATGGGTTGCCAAAAACCATGATGTTTAAAAGCAGATAGCTGATTCATCTGTGCGAGTTTTTCTAATGGTTCTTTCTCCCAAACTGTAGAGTCATCAGCGATCAAGTTAATTACTTCTGGTTCTAAAACAAAGTAACCGCCATTAATCCATGCGCCATCACCTTCAGGTTTTTCCTGAAAGCTGTTGATTTTAGTTTGATCTTGTCCTAAGGAAATAGCCCCAAAGCGTCCTGCGGGTTGAACTGCGCTGAGTGTCGCTAGACTTTTTTGTTCTTGATGAAACTTAATTAACTCTGTGATATTTATGTTACAGACACCATCACCATAGGTAAAGCAAAATGTACTGTTACCAACATGCTCACTAATGCGTTTTAATCGTCCACCGGTCATGGTGTAATCCCCCGTATTAACTAAGGTGACGCGCCAGGGTTCAGCATAACCAGAATGTACATTCATTTGGTTGAATCGCATATCGAAGGTAACATCTGACATATGTAAAAAGTAATTAGCAAAATACTCTTTAATGATGTAACCTTTGTAGCCACAACAAATAATAAAGTCATTAATACCGTGGGCCGAGTAAATCTTCATGATGTGCCAAAGAATTGGGTGCCCACCAATTTCCACCATTGGCTTTGGTCTGATACTAGTTTCTTCACTGAGGCGTGTACCCAGTCCTCCAGCCAGAATTACCGCTTTCATATAATTACCTTGTTGAGGATTTTATCGCTTGTTGACTTTTGAACTTCTCAGGATAAAGAAGATGCACGCGTTTTGATGAGAAAAATTTGCTGGGATAATGTCTTTATTTCTCTACATAATATAACTATTTTTTTTATTAAATTAATAAAGATTCTATGAATAATTTTCTTGAAAAAATAAAAAAATATAAATAATTTATCAGAGATGTTGCATTAATCAAATATGCTAAAAATAGCTAAACATGACAATCTAAATATTGTCATGTTTATTTGGTCGATATAATCAAAATATAGCAATCCTAAATGATTCATGAACAATTTCTGTTCCCTGTTCCCTGTTCCCTGTTCCCTTTCCTCACTCATAATTTCTCAAGTCAAATAGGATGACTATATTTGGTAATAAAATAGTTATAGTTATTGATTCAAGACTATACTTGCTAAGTTACAGGTGTAATTACCACATGGCAGAATTTTTTAATAAAGCAGTACATTGGCTTTCTATAATTACACAAATACTGCTCATGGCTTGCTGGTAGCTGTGTGTATCCTCTTGTTCCAAGGATAGTTTGGCAGCGGTTTGTAAATCTTGAATAGCCTTGAGGTTATTTCGATCAGAGTCTTGTCCAGTATACTGTGTAAGTTCATAGCGAATCATCCCTCGTTTGAGATAGACTTTCGCCAAGTTACCATTGATTTTTAGTGCTTGGTTGAAGTCAGCGATTACCTGTTGATATTCTGGAATAAAGTTGCTGCTAAACTGTGCCATTCTATAGCGGATTTCACCGCGATGAAAATAAGCTTCTGCTTTGGATGCATTCAGTCGAATCGCCAGGGTCAAATCAAGAATAGCTTTTTGATAATCTTGCACAGATTGACCGCTATATCTAGCCATTTCCGAACGGACAATACCCCTTTTAATATAGGCTTCTGTTTCTTGCTCGTTCAGCGATAAAGCTTGAGTAAAATCAGTGATCGCTAGGTTATATTCGCGATCGGGATCGTGGCTATATTCAGCCAGCATATAATGAACATTGCCTCGGTGGATAAAAGCTTTAACTTCTTGAGGGTTAATCTGCAAAGCTTGATTATAGTCTGCCAGAGCGCCTTCATAATCCCTCAATTCATAGCGGGCATTACCTCTGTGAACATAAGCACTAGCATTTGTTGCTACCTGTTCTATAGCTTGGCTAAAGTGTTGTACTGCTTTGTGATAATCTTTTGCTTGGTAAGCAGCATGACCCTGTTGATAGTAATCGGCGAAAGTCAGAGTATCTGGCTGGGGTTGAGGAGGAGTTATCAAAGTTTGTTGAGTGTAGGTATTTTGAGAAACATAAGGACGAGTAAATTTAATTGCTACGTCTAAATACCCCAACACACCAAAACCCACTAAACACAAAATAGCGGGATAAAACTTTGTGTTTTTTTGACGTTGATAAACAGAATACTTAGGTAACTGCCAATGATTTATTTGGGATTGCGGCCTGACTGGTTGTGGAGAACGTGGACGCTGGGCGTAACGCCTTTTAGGTACAAATCGTGGGCGCAGATGTTCGCGATTTTCTACTGCTCTAGGTGATGGAAATGGATCACGTCCACCTAAGCGCAAAGCACGTTTACACCAGGGACAACTATCTAAATGGTGATTATAGCGATGCTGGGGATTAGCAGTACAAGTAATCAGGCTATCTTCTGCTTGGGCTAAAACTGATAACCAAGTTTGGGCGTTGGGGCGCAGATGTGGTTGATCGTGACCATCTTCAAAACAACGTAAAAACAATTCTTGCAACTTGGGATGCAGCATTTCCCAAGGGGGTGCGATGGGGGTAGGGAGATAAGGTACGTGACGCTTTTGACTATAAGTGAAATGTCCCGCAGCAATCCGGGCTTCGTAGGGTGGTGGCTCAGAAACACCTTGAAAGATTCCCGAAAAGGGGTGAGTACCTTCCATTAAAAGTTGAAAAATCAACACCGCCAGCCCAAAGGAATCATGGGTGATTTTGCGATCGTGTTGAGCAAAAATTTTATTCTGTAGTTCTGGTGGGGTAAACTCTGGTTTACCTACAGGACAGCGATAAACAACATTCTGATCAGGATCGTACACTTGGAACGAGTCAGTATCAACCAAGGTCACCAGTGCTGTATCGCTAACGAGAATATTTGACTCATTGACGTCACCAACGCAATATCCACTATTATGCAAAGCTGCAAAAGCCGCGGCCAAATTACGAGCGGTGCGTAGCAGATACTGATAATTGAATAAGGGACAGTGTTCGCGACGAGTTCTGGGATTGTAAAAGTCGATAATGGGGCGCATCCCACGAATGCGAGGCATTAAAAAGCCGATGATGCGATTGTCTTGGTCTTTTGACCGTAATAAATCCAGCGGCCAAGCAATGGAAATATGCCCCAAGCTAGCTGTAGGGTTTTCTGGAGGGTTGTCCAGCATCGCCTGGAGTTTGTTGGCGTGAGCAACTGTTGGTTTGTGATAGACTTTAGCGACTAAATCACCACAGGAGGGCACTGTATAGATACAAGCTTCACCGCCACGCCCCAAACTCACGCTGAGGTTGATAATTTCTTGTTTGGGAAAACAACGTAAGACTTGCATGATAAAATTACGATGAATGGGGTTATGTAAAATACAAATCTCGCAAAATCACCACAACGTTGCTCAGATAAAAGATCATTGAGCATTCCTAAGACCTGCTAAAATCAGGGTCAGGTCATCATCAGTACGTTGGGTAATCCGTTCAGAACCTAAAAACCTCACCAACTGTTCCTTGGCTGTTGTCTGATCTTCGGCATTCTCCACAAAGTCGAATAAGGGAAAAAAGAAGGGTTTATGAGGTTCGCCCACCAGCATATTTAAGGCCAGCATTTGTAGTCCATCGGTAAGGACGGCAATATTAACTATGTTTTCACGCCATAATCTGATTTGCGCTGTATCTAAGGCATGAGGGGAAGTTAAAAAAGTTGTCTCGTTGATGTATTCTCCATGATCAGGTCTTGTCAGTGCCATTAAGTTACCCATGCGATCCTTGGCCACTGCTAAACCATCACCAATTTGTACCACGGCGACCAGATCCGGGGTAGCAACCATTATAATTAGGGTAGTTGCTAAATCTTGAGGCTGTTTGCTGCCAGTTCTTGCTGCATCCTCTACCGCTTTTTTGGCTGCTAGTAAGGCTTCATTCAATAGCGATCGCACAATTGCATCATCTGCAAGGGAATCTCTAGTAATTTGTTTGATAGCAAGGGTTTCTATTGCTTTTTCTACAGCTACCATTGCTCCCACTTTTCCCTGGCTGGCAGAACCTGCACCATCAGCAGCCGCGGTGAGCAACACATTACCTGGTAGTAGCTGCCAGTGGTGAGCATCTTGACACAGCTGCTTATTTCTGATGTGGCTTGTACCGCATACAGATGCAGCCACTACTTGCCAATGAGATATCTGTTTCAATGTTGTATTCATAGATTTTTTTTCAGGCATAGCTCGTGTGAATGTAAGCCACGATACCTACGGTAAGCGACGCTAACCCGATTAAAGAGTACCCCAGCCAATGGGTGGTAGTGCTACCTGTTCATCTACCTGAGAATGGGAAACTGCTGACATACTGGCTGACAACCAAACAAACATCTCAATAAAGTTAAGTCCTTTGAGTTTGAGTGGGGTTCGCACTGCTAATTGATTTAAGCGCATCATGTTAGCGTTTTCTACACCTACTGTGAAGAATGCAACTCGTTTATTAGCTTCATCTACTTGTAGGCGTTGCGCTGCTTGCTCTATGAGATGGTCTAATTCACCTTGTGGTTCTCCATCTGTAATCATGAACACCCAAGGACGATAATAAGCAATGCCATTGGCACGATATAAAGATTTACGCTCTTCCACCATGTCCAATGCTTTATGAATTCCTGCCCCCATAGTCGTTAGTCCCTGGGCTGTCAAAATGGGCGGGTTAAATTGATCGGCTGTGACAAAATCCTGGACTATATTCACATTAGTATCAAAAGTGATGATCGCTACTTCAACCCTTCTGGATGCTAAGGAATTTTTGACTAATTCATCCTTCAAACTCAGCAAGCCCTGATTTAAAGCTTCTATAGGATCTCCTTGCATTGATCCTGATGTATCTAGCAATAGCACACAAGGACAGCGTGGTTCAGGATTTTCAGCAAATTCGACTATTTCATCGAGTTGTAAGCTTTCATGCATAACGGTTTTTGTTATGTTGTACGTCACTGCTTTATTTTCCTTTTTTCAAAGTATATACCTTAGTTTCCGGAGGCTATAAGACTAAACATAAATGTTTAGCCCTAATTAGTGCAATCTTTATGAAACAGATAGTTTGGACAAACTTATCTACATATATTATTTTTTGATTAAGATACTGCTAATTATTCTGCGTATACAGGGTGGTTTTGTGAATTTCATTCCTTTCTGTCACTGCACAAAATACGGTTCATTACATATTCATTTAGAACACAATATTATATACAAAGTCATTTTTTATATCGACAACATCATGATTTTGAACAGGATATAGCATTTACCATGCTCGTGAGGTACATTTTTTTTTAGTTTGAGGGAACAGGGAATAGGGAATAGGGAATAGGTGTGTACTTCATGAGCCTGAAAAAGGCTATATTCCATCTTATTGAACAGGATATTATACCAAATATATCAATAATATTTAGTATAATATCATCGGTGTATGTATACAGCAAATACATAATACTTTCTTGAGATAAATATTAAATTTGAACAAAGTAAGCATAATGAGATTCCTATTTTTAAGTTATTTAAAACACTCGGAAATCTGATTAATTTTGATAATTTTAGAAGACTACATCCTCATGGTTTATGAAGATACTGATGTGCATCAGATTTACCCTTTGACCAATGACCGATAAATGTGGATAAATTTTCATTCTCTGCTAGATACTTAGATGGGCGTTAAAAATTATCCTGACCACAAGGGGACACTGAAGAGGTTTTCTGGCTACTTTACCTTTCCTGAAGTAGGTTGGTTTTTTTCAAGTGATTATACTTAGAATATAACTGCTACAAATTTAGTACACAGAACCCTAGATAAGAGTAAAAATAAAATCTCATCCTACGCATAAATTCCTGTAGATGGGTAATGCTAGGATATTCCTGATCCTGTTACCTAAAATATTCAGGATCAGGGATTAATAATAATAAATAACATAAATCCTACTTGTGAAAGAGTAACGGCTGCTACTATAACCATACAAAAAGTTAAGAAAATTTTGTGTTTACCCAGAGGAGCAACATTTGTAGTAAATACAGCATATTTCGCTACAGAATGGCTGGATATACTGCAAAATTTATTTACATTTTACATTAACATAAAAACTGCCGGAAATAAACCGGAAATAAACCGGAAATAAAATATAGATGATTAATTATTCTTCTGCTGGAAAAATTTCATCAATTGTTGGTTCCATGCTGCTATTTTGAGTTACTTTATTAGGATCATGATCTGAGAGAGAAGATGGCGAAATGATTACTAACTCACTTTCTTGTCCGAGACTATTTCCCCATTCATCTAGAACATCTTTAATCAATACTTCTTGCAACCAAATCTTAGCAACCACAGTCAAAGGTAATGCTAAAAATAATCCTAAAAAACCAAAGAAAGTAACGAAAAATAGTTGGGAAATTAAGGTCACAGCAGGTAGTATAGAAACGCGATGTGCCATGACAGTGGGAGTCACAAAGTTGGCATCAATCTGTTGAATCACAAGATAGAGAAGCAACACTAGCAGAGGTTTCCAGGGAGTATCTAACAAGGCGATCGCCATTGCTGGTATTAGACTCAATGTAGGACCTAAATTAGGAATTAAGTTGAGAAATCCTGCTAAAACGCCCAAAGCTAGAGCGGCTTTGACACCCAAAACATATAAGCCAATCACACTTGATATTCCCACCACACTCATAGCAATAAAAGCACCTGTTATCCATCCCTCCAATGAAAGTTCACATTGATCCAAAATCCCATCTATTCTTGAGCGATAAAATGAAGGGAATAGGCGAATAAATAATCGGCGATAGGCTTGAGGTTCGGCTAATAACATCCCCGTTAGTACTAGGAGTAATAACATCTTAACTAGGACTTCTAGGGAGCCAGAAACAAAAGCAAAAGAGTTACCCAATAACTGATTGAGAAAGGGTTGTGCTTGTGCAATCAAGTGACTGAGATTGGGGAGGTAGGGAATCAGTGGAGTGGGAACGAGGGTTTCTAGTTCCTTGAGCCAACTATTAAAAAGAGCAAAACCTTGAGGAACCCGATAAGTGAGTTCTTGAAACTGCTGCACAAAAGGGGGAACAATCAGCCAGAAAAAACATACTACACCGGCGAAGAAAATACACACCGACAGGAGAACAGCGAAGCCACGTTTCAAGCCTAAGCTTTGAAGACGTTTGGCTAACCGATTTAAGGTAGTAGCCAAAACAACTGCAGCAAATATCAGCAACAGCACTTGCCGAATTTGCCATAAGATATACAAACAAAGAACTATAGCGATTAAGCCAATCCACTGCCCAAGGTTCACAGGCCTGCCCCAGATGTATCATTGTTACCTTAGCTGATTTTACCAATTTCTACTAATTTTGTTTGAGTATTGATTGGAATCTGCAAAATAAAGCGATCGCGAGCATCAGATTCGGTAACAGAACTATAATCAGGGCATTGGCATTTGTTGCGGCTATGGATAAATGCGGTCCTGCGTATTTAATTAATAGGGACAGCAAACCGGAAACCACCAGCAATTTAGCTACAAATCCTAAATTATTTTTCATAATAGTACGGCAATACACATTTCTCTGTGGGGTATACCCGATATTAGGTGACTGGGTTTAGTTTCTAGAATAAACCTATATAGAGACAAATCTTGAGATCAATACTGCCAAAATTGTTGCTGTGTGAATTTTTTTGTTGCTAATAGTAGTTCAGCACCTGGGTTAGGCATCTCTATATGTGTTTGTGTGTTTTGGCATGAGGCAAATTCTATTAGGAACTGATACAGCAGTGTGCAGGTGAGTTTACTACATCAAAAGATGACTGACTAAGGAGGGTGTATCTAAATGCCTGTAGAAACTAATAATAATAACCAAAGACCAGATAAAGCACCAAAACCTAGGCAATTGGGCGGTAGTTTGCTGATTCTATTGACTTTCTTATTACTGCTTAACTTGGTTGTTCCCAGTTTGTTTGGGCAGCGGCAAGCTCAAGTTCCCTACAGTGAGTTTATCGCGCAGGTGCAAAATAATCAAGTGGAGCAGGCGGTTGTGGGTAGCGATCGCATTGAATATACCATGAAAACCCAAACTGCCGAAGGTGAAACTGTAAAACAGGTATTCACCACTACGCCAGTAGCCATCGATTTAGATTTGCCCAAAATTCTGCGGGAGCATGATGTCGAATTTACCGCACCACCACCATCCCAAAATGCCTGGATTGGTACTTTACTCAGTTGGATTGCACCCCCATTAATTTTCTTTGGGATTTGGGCTTTTGTGATCAGTCGTCAAGGTAGCGGTCCGGCTGCATTGACAGTAGGTAAAAGCAAAGCCCGCATCTATTCCGAAGGCATCACGGGTGTACAATTTAGTGATGTTGCCGGTGTAGATGAAGCTAAGGCAGAACTAGAAGAAATCATTGATTTTCTCAAAAATGCCGGTAAATACACTAGACTGGGGGCAAAAATTCCTAAAGGCGTATTGTTGGTGGGACCTCCGGGAACGGGTAAAACCATGCTAGCTAAAGCCGTGGCGGGTGAAGCTGGTGTGCCGTTTTTCAGTATTTCTGGCTCAGAATTTATTGAATTATTTGTGGGCGTAGGTGCAGCCCGGGTGCGTGACTTGTTCGACCAAGCCAAACAGCAAGCCCCCTGTATTGTGTTTATTGACGAATTAGACGCACTGGGTAAGTCTCGTGGAAGTGCTGGGCCGATTATGGGCGGTAATGATGAGCGTGAACAAACTCTCAACCAGCTACTGAGTGAAATGGATGGTTTTGACGCTAACACAGGGGTGATTATCATTGCTGCGACCAACCGTCCCGAAGTCATTGACCCCGCATTAAGTCGTCCAGGTCGATTTGACCGTCAAGTTGTGGTTGACCGTCCTGATAAAAGCGGTCGTGAAGCTATTCTGAATGTCCATGCGAGAAATGTGAAATTAGCTGATGATGTTGATTTATCAACTATTGCGGGTCGAACTCCTGGTTTTGCGGGGGCAGATTTAGCTAACCTAGTCAATGAAGCTGCACTGTTAGCAGCCCGACAAAATCGCCCTGCAGTATTAATGGCAGATTTTAATGAAGCTATTGAGCGGTTGGTGGCTGGTTTAGAAAAACGTTCTCGTGTGCTGAATGAACTGGAGAAAACCACAGTAGCCTATCACGAAGTTGGTCACGCCATCATCGGTGCGTTAATGCCTGGTGCTGGTAAGGTGGAAAAAATCTCTGTTGTACCCCGTGGTGTGGGTGCTTTGGGTTACACAATTCAGATGCCCGAAGAAGACCGCTTCTTGATGATAGAAGATGAAATTCGCGGACGCATTGCTACTTTGTTGGGCGGACGCTCTGCTGAGGAAATTGTTTTTGGGAAGGTTTCCACGGGTGCTGCTGATGATATCCAGAAAGCTACGGATTTGGCAGAACGAGCTATTACTATCTATGGGATGAGCGATAAGTTGGGTACTGTGGCTTTTGAGAAGATTCAACAGCAGTTCCTGGAAGGTTACCCTAATCCCCGCCGTAGTATTAGTCCCAAGGTGGCTGAGGAAATTGACCGGGAAGTGAAGCTGAGTCTAGATAATGCTCATCACATCGCTTTGAGTATTTTGCATTATAACCGCAAGTTGCTAGAGGAGATTGCACAGGCATTATTGGATAAGGAAATTCTGGAAGGTCTTCAATTGCGTGAGTTCCTTAACCAAGTTGAAGCACCAGATGAATTGGATGAGTGGTTACGAACCGGTAAGTTATTGGCAGACAGACCATTGATGCAATCACTTCTGGTTTAATGATTTTAGCGTGAATTGTTTAGCGATCGCCCTAGAAATAGGGCGATCGCTTTCTTCATGAAATTATCTCACTTCACCAAAGGCATGTTCTACGTCTGCCATATTGCCATATTCCCTTTCTGCCATTTGTTGGAGGATGTTGATTATTTCTTGACTGGCGTTTTTCTGTCTGGCATGGTTGACTAAATCCTGTTTATTGGCTGGAAAATCTATGCCGCTGAGACTTCTAGAAATATCAACTGCAGATACTGCCATAACTTCACCTCTGTTAGTGGGTTGTATCTAGGCTATTGGCTATGGCTATCTGTCATTCTCTACCTAGGGTTGTATCTTAAGTCGGAAATTCGTTGTAATTGCATATACATCCAAATTTGATTCATAAACTCATCAAATGCCTCTCCAATCAGCTTCTCTGCCAAATTTTAATTGTTTGATCAAAACTTCCAGAAACTAACATCTCACCCGAATCTGTGAAGGCTAGGGCTGTAACTGTATGGCTATGGCCATTAAAAGTAGCTAGCAATTCGCCTGTTTCTGGATGCCACAATTTGATGCTTTGATCTGCACTACCACTGGCGATAAGTCCATCAGGACTCAGGGCTACAGCATACACTTTATCTCTATGACCCTTGAGGGTACGAATTAATTTCCCTGTTTCCAAGTGCCAAATTTTAATTGTTTGATCCCAACTACCACTGACTAGTAGTTTACCATCGGCACTGATAGTCATGGCAGAGACGATGTGAGAATGACCGGTGAGGCTGTATGGGGGTGGTGAATGTTTGAGAGTTTTCCACCCGCTGGGTTGTGAAGTCCGCCAAACTTTGATTTTGCGGTAGCTACCTGTAGCTAATATTTGCCCATCTTGACTAAAAACTAGGGAATGAGCGGCTGTATCATCTAAAGATAAGGCGATCGCTACCTGACGTTGGGTCAAATCCCAAAATAAGACTTTTCTATCATCCCCAGCCGTTGCTAACATCAGTCCATCTGGTGTAAATGCAACGCACCGCACCATAGCATTATGCTTGTGCAGAATATCGATTAAATCTAATGCGCCTACGTGCCAAATCTTGACCGTGGAATCAGCACTACCAGTAACTAAAGTTTGTCCATCTGAACTAAAGGCTAGAGAATTTACCATATCTACGTCTCCAGACACCACCCAAGGATACTCTGATAATGTCTGGATTAATTCACCCTTACTTAAATCCCAGAGCTTTGTTTCCCCATAACTACCACTTGCTAATATGGGGGAGGTTGTGCCATTGTTAGACCTGGAACTAAAAGCTATACAATTAATGCCTCTAGTGTGGCCTTTCAATGTTTGCCAACATTCCCAATCACCAATTATTGCCTTTTGCGGGTGTTCTGCTGGCAAAGTTTGCACTGTTTCTACTATTATCTGTTGTTCAACTAATGGCTGTGTGGGTTTTTTGATATTTCCTTGGGTAACTAATGATTCTAAATACCAACTCAAACCCCCCGCATACAAGAAATGATCGGGAGTAACATACAGTTTTGGTTCGGGAAATTTAATTTGGCTGGTTGGTAAAAAACCCGCAATGATAGAATGTTTTTGGTAACAATTGATATCAGTAAATGGGTGCAATAAACAGAGAAAAACTAATACTTGATAATTCTTCAAATCATCCTGAGTAACTGACCACCTCACTTTATTTTTCTTAATACTATTAACACTTTCTCCATCAACTGCGTAAACTTGAATACTAACATTAGGATTATTAGCCAACAGGTAGGCAAATTTGCTCTCTCCGCGCAAATTCCCTTCATCATCTAACACCATGTGTTCTACACTGTCCTGTGGGATTTTTTTGACTAACTTACCCAGACATTCAGCCATCACTAACCCCACAATTTGCTCTCGGAAAAGATACTCTTGTGCTTGCTTCTGGAAGTATTCGGGAAAAGTCATCCCCCAGTCATCCGGGTCGGGATATTCCGGTGGTGTAGGGGGTGGATTTTTGGCGACAATTTCGGCTTGCTGACGGGAAAATTCGGTTATCTTCAGCAATTCCTCACAAGAGAATACTATTCTCTCACGGTGAGATGCTTTAACTTGACTTTCCAGCAAGGATAAATCATAAGTTTTAGGTTTTTTCACACGTTGAAGGAAGTCAGCTTGTTGAGCTTTGAGTAAGCTAATCCAATCCATCTGCATTGGGTGTGACACAATAATATTGCATACTTAGGGTAAGCTATACCGACCTAATTACTCAAGAGCAATCTGGAATTTATGAGTTACGATGCTGGTCAATTTCTCATGGTCAATGATTTGCATCCCAGAAATAGTTTTGGTAACAGATGTAAGTATAGTGGCTACGAGGGAAATAAAAGTATTTTTTGTTACCAATAATAAGTATGTATGATAGATTATAAGGCGCGAGTAGCAATCTTGGGGTTTAGCCGCTAGGTGAGGATATGATCATCTTTTGATTAAATATCTATCTTTAGATAGATGATTATATTTATACAATACTCTTAGTTGTCAAAATTAATTCGGTTTATTATGATACATTTCATCGAAAACTTTCAATGCGGATGATTACCTCCGATAGATGAACTGAAAGTATTTATATCTGTTGCTATGCAATGCAGCAGACATCCTCTTAAGAGCATCAAGTAAAACTGGAGTACTGTCGTGACCTTTTTAAATTGGGTAAAAGAACAACAAAAAAATCTACATGATTCTATTGTGCGGTTTAAAAACAAAGAATTCATGGATGCTATTGTTGCGGGATGCGCTTTAGTAGCAGCTGCAGATGGACATATTCATTCTACGGAAAAACAAAAAATGGCTGGTTTCATTGCTAGAAGTGAGGAACTGCGTGTATTTGAGATGAATGATGTCATTGAGAGATTCAATTATTTTGTGAGTGGTTTTGAGTTTGACTCAGATATTGGTAAAGGACAAGCACTAAAAGCTATTAGTAAGATCAAGAATAATTCCGATGCTTCAAGATTGTTGATTGTAGTATGTTGTAGCATCGGTTCTGCTGATAATAATTTCGACGAATCCGAGAAGCAAGTTATGCGAGAAATATGTCAAAATTTGTCTTTGAATCCCTTAGAGTTTCAATTATAGCATTTCCCATGCTCGTGAGGTACAATTTTTTTTAGTTTGAGGTAACAGGGAACAGGGAACAGGGAATTGGTGTGTACTTCATGAGCCTGAAAAAGGCTATATACATATATTCCGACTACATATTACCTGAATTATCACGGAGTCTTGAATAATGACAATTAATCTGGCGAAGGGACAACGTATCTCTCTGGAGAAAGTTGCACCGGGTCTGTCTCAAGTTTTTGTTGGTCTTGGATGGGATGTAAAGTCTACTGATACCGGCACAGATTTTGATTTAGATGCCTCAGCTTTTCTGCTCAATTCTCATGATAAGCTCATATCTGAAGCCCATTTTATATTTTATAACAATCCTAAAAGTCCTGATGCTGATAAAGCAGTTCAACATCTAGGAGATAACCTGACGGGTATAGGTGAAGGAGATGATGAGACAATGAAAGTTTCTTTGAATCAAGTACCTGATGAGGTTGAAAAAATTGCGATCGCTGTGACTATTCATGACGCAGAAAAACGCCATCAAAATTTTGGTCAAGTACAAAATGCCTATGTACGTATTGTGAATGAGCAGACAAAAGAAGAAGCTGTCCGCTATGAACTCACAGAAGATTATTCCATCGAAACAGCATTGATCATGGCTGAACTTTATCGTCAAGATGGTGAGTGGCGTTTAAATGCAGTCGGGTCTGGTTATCAAGGTGGTTTACAGGCGCTCCTTGATCGCTATAACTAGGTAATTCTCCAGAAGGCTAAAACCATTTTACTGGGGCAAAAGTCAGCATTTTCATTTACCCCAGTAAGATGGTTGGTCATACCAATTCTATGAGAAGTTAGGCACTTTACCAATTTATTCGTTCAAGGTTGAATTTCAGGAGACCAAAAAAATGGCAGTTACGTTAACAAAAGGACAACGGGTTTCACTAGAAAAAGTTGCGCCGGGACTTACGGAGGTATTTGTTGGTTTGGGGTGGGATGTGAAACCAACGGACACTGGCTATGACTTTGACCTAGACGCATCAGTTTTTCTACTCGGTAGTAACGAAAAGTTGATATCTGACGACCACTTTATTTTTTACAATAACCGGACCAGTCCAGATGCAAGCAAGTCAGTAGAACACACAGGGGATAATCTGACAGGTGTTGGTGATGGTGATGATGAGGTCATCAAGATTAGTCTGCAAAAGGTTCCTGCTGATATTCAGAAAATTGTGATTACGGTAACTATTCATGAAGCCGGAAAACGAGGTCAAAACTTTGGTCAGGTTCAAAATGCTTTTGTTCGTATCGTTAATGCTCAGACTAATCAAGAAGTAGTTAGATACGACTTAGTTGAGGATTACTCTGTTGAAACTGCATTAATTATGGCTGAAATCTATCGCAAAGATGGAGAGTGGCGTTTAAATGCAGTCGGATCTGGTTATCAAGGTGGCTTACAAGCATTATTAGATCGTTATAGCTAGGAGATGAGATATGGGAATTAATTTACAAAAAGGACAGAGAATTTCTCTGTCTAAGGAAGCTCCCACCCTGACTAAGTTGATGTGTGGACTAGGCTGGGATGTAGCAAAAACATCGGGCGGTGGGTTTTTTAGTAACTTTGCGGGTGGTGCTCAGTATGATTTGGATGCTTCTGTAATTTGCCTAGATGCCAATGGTAAGTTAACGAGTAAAGAGAATATTGTCTACTTTGGGAATCTTCAGCATTCGTCAAAAGCCATTATTCATACAGGGGATAACTTAACTGGTGCTGGTGATGGGGATGATGAGGTGATTATTGTTGACTTACCTAGGATACCAACCCAGATTGCTAAATTGGTTTTCGTAATCAATATTTATGAATGCCTTCGCCGTAAACAGGACTTTAGCCAAGTTGAAAATGCTTTTGTGCGTTTAGTCAATGCAGATAATAACAAAGAACTGGCTAGATATAACCTCTCAGGTAGAGATTATCAGGGGAGCACAGGAATGATATTGGCGGAAGTATATCGACACAATAATGAATGGAAAATGGCAGCTGTGGGCAATGGGATCACTGTCAACGGTTTAGCAGACATGATCAGGTCTACAATAATTTAATGAATTTATAGTCATTTATGTACATTTGTAGTATAATATTATGAATGTACGATCATTAAATGAATGAAACTATCTGATTATGCAAAAAAGGTAGGGATAAGTTATAGAACTGCGTGGCGTTGG